>CAJORC010000216.1 GCA_905236615.1 uncultured Lachnospiraceae bacterium | reverse complement strand
ATATCCGGAATGTCTCTTCTATACTGTATGTGTAGAAGAGACATTTTTTATTTAGATATAAATATAGGGATTCCTTGCTTAAAGGAGAAGGAGAAAGAGTATGAAAAAAGAGATCGTTAAAATTCTTGCAGCTGCAGCATTTGCTGCGCTGATCATCAGTTTCAGTCCAAAGGAAAATGTTTATGCTGCAAAGTATTATATTGCAACAGACGGATCTGACAATTCCAATGGTTCAAAAAACGCGCCTTATGCAACCTTCGCCCATGCCCTGGAAAATCTCAAAGCGGGCGATACCCTCTATGTAAGAGGCGGCGAATACACGGAAAAGATATATATTCCGTCAGGCGTGTCCGGAGAGGAAAAAAGAAAGATAACCATCAGCGGATACGGAAACGAAGATGCGGTTATCGACGGTGACGGAAAAAGCGTGCATCTTCTTGAAATTGACGGAGCTTCATATATAAATATCCAGAAACTTAAGTTCCGTAATGCAGTGGGAAACGAATCTGCCGGCATATGTATTTATCCCTCATCGAAAGGGATAGGGATAATCAAAAACGAGATATCCGACATCTCCATAAGCGGCGAAGCCAGTGAGGATAACAATGCAAACGGCATCATAGTGTTTGGGGATTCGGCTAATACCATTTCGGATATCGAGATAAAGAAGAATTATATTCACGACCTGCAGACAGGATATTCGGAAGCGCTGTCGGTTGCGGGAAACTGTGAAGACATCCGTATAAGGCAGAATAAAGTTGAAAATATCACTAACATTGGAATCGACTGTTCGGGTAATTACGGCTACTGTCCGGATAGCGGGCTTGACAGTCCCAGAAAGCTGCTTATTGAGAAAAATACTGTAAGGAACTGCGTTTCTCCTTATGCCAGTTCTTATGGAATATATATAGATGGGGCACATGATGCCAGTATCCGTAAGAATCTGGTGGAAAACTGCAGCGGCGGAATTGAAGTCGGTGCAGAGCAGAGCCAGTCAGTCAGAGATTATGCGGCATTCGAAATAAAGGTTGAGAAAAACAAGATTTATGACAACACTGAAGCCGCTATTTCTGTCGGCGGTTACGAAAAAGAACTCGGACGTGTCGGAAATGTCGTGATCAAGAAGAATTTATGCAGAAGAAACGGTGATAAAGAAGGCTGCGCCATGGTCATCCTGACAAAATGCGACAATATCGAATTTACGGGAAACCGCTTTTTCAATGACAACGGAAAGGGCGATGTGATCTACTCGGAAATGCCAAAAGATTATACATATGATATAAAATCTTCAAAAAATTTGTATTCAAATAATGACAATGACAGCTTCGTGATCAACAACGTTCCGGCTGAATCTCTCGAAGGCTGGAAGAAGAAGGGGTAAATTCATTATCGCTTTTCCTTATCTCAAAAACAAAAGCAATGGCAAAATCCTTAGCCATTGCTTTGTTTTGTTCATAAAATACTTTAACATTTACCTTACCTATGCATGTAATAAGAATTCTATTTTGCTATTTCAAGATACCCTATGATACCTCTGCACATTATAACACATACTCAACATTAATGCACAATAGCGGTATGGAACCGCCATTAGGAAATCATGATATGAATCTTATTAAGAAATCGAGGGACAGGTACTATAAAGTGATAAATATCATAGGACTCATTCTCAAAATAGTTGAGATTTTGAGTAACAAAAACGACCGTTCCTAACCCTCATTAGCATAACGATCGTTATGTTGTCACCCAAAAATGCCTCCTCTGTACTAACTGTACAAAGGAGACATTCTCAGCAATAACTTAACTATTCTCGATCATTATATTGGGATAATACAACATTTCCGGTTCTGATCGTCTCTTTAACGTCTATGACCCTCTGGTTTGATGAACCCCTGAATCTCAGCATTATATTCTTCCTGTCTATCATGAACTCTCCGTCCACAAGAACATCTATGCTCTCCAGTATTGCCATGGTGTCCTCACTGTGACAGCGCTCATTCGCCTCGTCAGTAAGCTCTTCCCATGTATAGCCGCTGTAGATCCATATCGTCTTCTCGGGGAGTTCTTCCTTTATCCGCTTTATAAAAGGACGTAAGACTTTCTGGTTGGATGGTTCCATGGGTTCCCCGCCAAGGATAGTCAGACCGTTTATGTACTCGGGCTTCAGGGATTCAATAATCCCGTCTTCAACCTCCCGGGTAAATTCCTCACCGTAGTTGAAATCCCAAGTCATGGGATTGAAGCATTCCTTGCAGTGATGGGTACATCCCGACACGAAGAGAGAAGTCCTGCAGCCTGCTCCGTTCGCAACATCTGTAAATTTTATTTCTCCGTAATTCATTATAAATGAAGAACTCTCTCCTTAATCTCCTGCGTGCGTCCCTGGTTCCAGAACTGGGTTCCGATGTATCCGCAGGTACGTCTTGCAACATTCATCTTGTCCTGATCGCGGTTGTGGCAGGAAGGGCATTCCCATACAAGCTTTCCGGTATTTTCATCCGAAACAATGCTTATCTCGCCTTCGTATCCGCAAACCTGGCAGAAGTCGCTCTTTGTATTGAGCTCCGCATACATGATATTGTTATAAATATACTGCATAACGGAAAGTACTGCGTCAATGTTGTTGTTCATGTTAGGAACTTCAACGTAGCTGATAGCTCCGCCCGGTGAAAGCTCCTGGAACTGCGATTCAAACTTAAGCTTCGAGAATGCATCGATATTCTCTGTAACATGAACATGGTAGCTGTTCGTTATATAATTCTTATCTGTAACACCGTCGATTATCCCAAAACGGCGCTGAAGCTTCTTTGCAAATTCGTAAGTGGTTGACTCAAGCGGTGTTCCGTAAAGGCTGAAGCTTATATTGGTCTCCGCCCTCCACTCTGCGCACTTGTCATTCATGTACTGCATGACTTTAAGTGCGAATGATGTTCCGGGCTCCTGTGTATGGGAGCATCCCTTCATGTAGCGTGTCATCTCGCAGATTCCGGCATATCCCAGAGAGATCGTTGAGTAATTATCAAATAAATATTTATCGATAACTTCGCCCTTCTTCAGTCTTGCAAGAGCACCGTACTGCCAGAGTATAGGCGCAACATCGGAAGGTGTTCCGAGAAGTCTCTCATGACGGCAGAGGAGCGCTTTCTTGCAGAGTTCAAGCCTTTCATCAAAAAGCTTCCAGAACTTCTCTTCATCTTTTCCTGATGAACATGCAAGGTCGACCAGATTTATAGTGCAGACACCCTGATTGAAACGGCCGTAGTATTTATGCTCGCCATTCTCTCCAAGGCCGACATTATCAGGTGTAAGGAAACTTCTGCAGCCCATGCAGGGATATACATCGCCCTTAAGTTCCTTCATGATCTTTGCTGAAATGTAATCGGGAACCATTCTCTTAGCCGTACATTTTGCAGCAAGCTCGGTCAGATACCAGTATTTTGAATCCTTTGTAACGTTATCCTCATCAAGAACGTAGATGAGCTTCGGGAAAGCAGGTGTGATCCAGTTGCCCTTCTCATTCTTAACGCCCCTTATACGCTGCTTGAGCATTTCCTCTATAACAAGTGCAAGGTCATCCCTTGTCTGTCCTTCCGGTACTTCATCAAGGTACATGAATACCGTAACAAAAGGAGCCTGACCGTTTGTGGTCATAAGTGTGATAACCTGATACTGGATAACCTGTACTCCGTCTCTTATCTCCTTGCGGACTCTCATTTCAGCGATCTCATCCATCTTTTCTTCTGAAAGGAAAAGTCCCTCGGCTGCAAACTCGTCCCTTACGGCTTTTCTGTAATTCTGGCGGCTCACATCGACGAACGGTACAAGGTGTGAAAGGGTAATAGACTGTCCGCCGTATTGTGAGCTCGCAACCTGCGCGATTATCTGTGTTGCGATATTGCAGGCCGTACGGAATGAATGTGGTTTCTCTATTTTTGTCTCGGAAATGACAGTTCCGTTCTGAAGCATATCCTCAAGGTTTACAAGGTCACAATTGTGGATCTGCTGTGAAACATAATCAAGGTCATGAACGTGGATGATACCCTTATCATTCGCATCCATAATGTCTTCCGGCATAAAGAAACGACGTGCAAGGTCTTTTGAAACTTCACCTGCCATGTAGTCTCTCTGTGTCGAAGCCAGCACAGGGTTCTTATTTGAATTTTCCTGCTTTACGTCCTCGTTCTTAAAGCTGATGAGTGAGAGTATCTTATCATCGGTAGTGTTTGATTTACGAACAAGCGCACGTCTGTAGCGGTAGGTGATGTATTTTCTTGCAAGTTCGTATTTACCTGCCTGCATGATCTCATTCTCTACCATATCCTGAATCTCTTCGACATTCATGGCTCTGCTCATTGAAGCACAGTATGCCTCCACATGCTCTTCCAGTGCCTTTACTCCGGCATCATCAAGCCTTAAGTTTTCCGTAACTTCTTTATTTGCCTTTTTTACGGCCGCAACAATCTTGCTTCCATCAAATTCAACTTCTTCGCCGTTACGTTTAATTATGTTCATTTTGTCCTGTCTTCCGGCAATTCCCCGGAACCCCTCCTTATGTTTTTGCGCACTAAAACCCGACTGTATAGCCGGGTTTTACTAAATATTGTGTTTTTGTATAAATCACTCACTAAATATAGATATATAATAAACCATATCTTGTGTTTTGTGAATAGTTATTTTAAACAAAAGTATTTTTTACAGGCGGCACCAGCCCGGAATGTGCTTGATATCGCTGTCTTTATCCGCCATATATTTTTTCGGATAAATAACTATCGCATCATCGTTATCATTCAGAAGGCCCGCCCACTCTGAAAAGGTCGAGTTTGCGGTTATATTGTGGCGGCATTTGCTCATCAGAAGCATATCCATATAGCTCCTGTCATCCACATTTCCGCTGACGATCCTCGCATCTTCTATCCAGCTGAAATTCTCTTTAAGGAACTCCTCATCATCTGAGAAAAGGAAGAATACCGGATTTTCAACTTTCTCCCGTATGAGCTCGACCGCCTTTCTATAATAATCCATGTCAAGGCTTAAAAATCCCTGTTCTTTGCCGCTGGTCAGATAATCTCCCCGCCGCACATGAACCGAAACCGAACTGCAGGATGCGATTTCCTTCAGGATGTCCTCATTCTTCTCATCTATATTTCTCACATCAAACTTAAAACAGTTCCTGAGCTCCGGAAGATAATCTGCATAATAGTCTTCCTTCAGAAAATAGCCTGTAATATAGGTATTCTTCTCAGGATTTAAGTTATCGACCTTTTCCTTCAGGAGATTTTCGTCTTCTCTTCCGGTCTCTGAAAGAAGCTGTTTTGCAAAATGCTTTCCGGCAAAAAGCCTCGTTATACGGTTGATATAACGGACACCCTCGCTTGTCTGCGGTAAAGCTCCCGATGCTTTCCAGACCTCAAAATGACTCGCTTTATCCAATACAAAGTCAGGATTATCGGGTCTCT
>CAJORC010000215.1 GCA_905236615.1 uncultured Lachnospiraceae bacterium | reverse complement strand
TTACGATTTTGATCTTGTGTCGGGAAGATATGTAATTGATGCTAAGTCAATCATGGGTATCTTCAGCCTTGATCTTTCAAAACCTATCGATCTCAACATTCACGCAGAGGAGAATGTTGAGGAAGTACTTAAGATTTTAAATCCGTATATGGTATAAATCCGTTTTACGGTAATTAGCTATTCCTAAGGGCTGGTGTTATGCATTCGCATTCATCAGCCCTTTTCATGTAAAAAATCATTCAATCTCTTTAAGTCCTGCAATAGGTTCTTTTACTCCGATCACGGTACCGGTCAGATTGTAAAAATGCAGATCGTATGGCATCCAGTCATCCGGCTTGTCTTCTTCAAAAATATAGATCACATTGTCTTCGGGATCACCGTCTTCAAGTTCTTTTGTATATTCTGCAAGTTTATCATTTACAAGAGAGTCAATATCTCTTGAAAAATAAAAACGGTTGATGGTCAGACCGTGTTCGTAAGCATAAAAGGCATAGCGGTTTAAGTCTATGTTATTGTCGTAGAACATGACAAGGTGATCATATCGGTCAAGTACGGCTGATAATTCCGGTACATCTAAGTCACATTCGTGTTTCCTGTGGTCTTTAGTTATATCCTCATGAACCTGTGCAAAGGTTCCTGAAAGGTCATAAAACTGTAAAAGAAGACAGGCTGTAAGGATGATAAGGGAGATTATCCTTCTGCTGTATTTATATAAAAATAAAAAAGCTGTAAATCCGGCAATAAAGCTGACAACCCATATAAAGCGCCCTGTTGAACGAAAGACACCGAAAAAATTATCAATGAGCTTTACCCGGGGAAAAGTAACAATGATCTTATTTCCAAAGCATACCGAAGGGTAGGCTGAGAAAATAATGAAAATTACCGACATAATCACTATCAGGAAACGCCTTGGATGATCACTGAAAATCTTCCTGATATCAAATCCTTCATTCTTTCTGAAAAAGCTTATTACAAAGGCGATGAGCCCTGCTATAAGCATAATGATAAGCCCAAAACCTAAATATCCGAAGCCTTCATACTGGAAATCCCCTACCTGATCCAGGTCCGGAAGTATAAGCCCGTATCCCATGGGATTGAAAAGGGAATTTAAGTTTGCTTCGAATCCGCCGGCATAGTAGACTGTCGATACACTTCCGTAAAAACCGCCTTCAAGGAATAGTCCGCTTAAACCGGTTACGACAGTCATCAGGGCAGTCAGGACTGAAGGGACAATTTTCCGTGTTCTGTAGACCACTTCGAATTCGGCAAAAAAATAAATCATCATAAACATCATCCATAGGTAAGGATGTATGACTATTGCCAGAAACGAAGATACGCCCCAGGACAGGAGCTTCTTCCTTAAACTCCAGCGCCATGCGTCGGAAAACCATATGAGCAGCGGCAGGAGCAGTATCCATTGTGCAGTAAGCGTAGTGTGAAAAAACATCCTCTGCAGGATATGCGGCATAAGCGAAAAGAACGAAGAGCCGAGTATTGCCCCGTAAGGATCGCGGATAAGCCTGTTCAGGATAAGACCTGCGACACCGCCTGTAACTGCCATTGAAAGAAATCCGAAAAGACCGAGGTACTGAAAGGTTTTCGGGAGAAAACTGTTAAATATCTTGAAAAAGACCGCAAAAAGAGGTATCGAATCCGTATAGAGCACTGAGATCGGAAAGGGCCATGAAAGCGTGTTCATCAGTCCTAAAGGAAAAGACCATGAGCTGTTCCTGAAATGACACCATCCGATATAGTGCTGCTTTATGTCGGGATCTTTTATGTCGAATATCCACAGATCATAAGTCGGGTCAATGACTTTTATTCCGTAGACAGCGATAAAGAGTACCGCTCCTAAAAGGAATGAAAAAAGGAAAACGGCTCTGTTATTCGGTTTTAACGTTCCCGTCTTCAATGACAATTACCTCATCAGTATCTATTGCAGTTGCAAAAAGTTCATCAATTTTTTCAGCAAGATTTTTCTCAGAAGCCTTTATGATGTTTAAGTTCGGCTTTGTAACAGGATGCTTTGCCACAAATATGGTACAGCAGTCCTCATAGGGCAGGATCGAGGTTTCATAAGTTCCGAGCTTTTCCGATATATCAATTATATCCTGCTTGTCAAAACCTATCAAAGGTCTGTAAACAGGAAGCGTACATGCATCATCGGTACAGAAGAGACTCTTCATGGTCTGGCTGGCAACCTGTCCGATGGACTCGCCGGTGATAAGACCTAAAAGATCATTTTCTCTTGCTATATGTTCTGCAATCCGCATCATGTATCTTCGCATTATGATCGTAAGCTCGTCATGCGGACATTTTTCATAAATATAAAGCTGTATATCCGTGAAGTTGATTACATGAAGGTTAATACGGCCGGTCCATTTGGAAACTTCTCTGGCAAGGTCGATGACCTTCTGCTTAGCTCTGTCTGAAGTATAAGGCGGAGCATTGAAGTATACCGCATCAAGCTCGACTCCGCGTCGTGAGACCATGTATCCGGCAACAGGAGAGTCGATTCCTCCCGAAAGAAGCAGAAGAGCCCTTCCGTTTGTACCGAGCGGAAGACCGCCGGCGCCTTTGACCGTCTTTGAATAGATATAGATCTTTTCTCTTATTTCCAGATGGATAAGCTCCTGAGGATTGTGAACATCAACATGAAGCTCGGGAAAAGCGTTGAGGATGACTTCACCGACTGCCGCGTCCATCTCCATTGAAGTCATGGGATATTTTTTGTCGGCACGTCTTGTGTCTACCTTGAAAGAAAAATCTCTCTTTTCATAATTAGCGGCAACATATTCAACCGCAGATCTTAAAATGTCGTCTTTTTCGCGGCTTTCAAGAACTTCTACGGGACTGATTCCGATAACACCGAAAACATGCTGAAGTGCATCGATCGTTTCATCAAAGTCAAAGCCTGTTCCTTCAACGAAAATTCTGCCGTTGATCTTTGAAACCTTGAATTCTCCCGTGATTCTTCTTAAATGCTTTTTAACATGACTTACAAGGGCATCCTCGAAGACATATCTGTTTTTTCCTTTTACACCGATCTCGGCGTATTTTAATAAAAATGCCTGAAACATATTATACCTTACTTTCTTGTAAACTTTCGCAGTGTCGGAACGACTGAGTGGAGTGCATCTGCAGCCGCATCAAGCTCTTCGGCGGTGGTTGAAACGCTGAAACTCAGACGTATGGTTGAGTCAAGAGCATACTTTGGTACGTTAACCGCCTTTAGTGTAGATGATACCGACGGGTGGTTTGATGAGCAGGCTGAACCTGCAGATACATAAATCTCCCTGCCTTCAAGAGCATGAAGAAGAACTTCGGCTCTTACATCCTTTACCGTAAGTGAAAGGATATAGGGTGAATGGTGCTCTGCGGAACCATTCACGCTTATGTCGGGAATGTCTGAGATCTTATTTATAAAGTCGGCTCTCAGTGCTTCTATCCGTTTGTAATTCTCATCGATATTACTGTATACTTCCGAAGCGGCAAAGGAGAATCCTGCCACACCCGGAACATTTTCCGTACCGGAGCGCATGCCGTTCTGGTGGCCACCACCTAAGATTATCGGTGAGATATGGGCTCTTTCATCGATGTAGAGGAGTCCAACACCCTTAGGTCCGTGAAGCTTATGCGAACTTGCGGAAAGCAGGTCTATATGAAGCTTTTTCGGATAAAGAGCTATCTTTCCGAAGCCCTGGATATCGTCTACATGAAAAAGACAGTTGGGACATTTTTCGTGTATAAGAGCGCCGATCTCTTCTATCGGTTCTACAGTTCCGATCTCATTGTTGACATGCATGACGGATACAAGAACTGTGTCATCGCGGAGAAGGCTTTCAAGCTCGGAAAGATTTATCCGGCCTTCACTGTCTACGCTTAGACGGTCGATCTCCCAGCCTCTTGATTCCAGAAATTTCATAGGGGCGGAAACAGCCGCATGTTCTATGGCGGTTGTAACCATGTGATGTCCTCTGCTTCCGTAATGAAGGGCTGTTCCGATTATGGCTGTATTGTTGCTCTCTGTTCCGCCTGAAGTAAACAATATCTCATTTGCGGAGCATTTGAGGATCTTTGCAAAATTTTCTTTTGCAGCACGTATGTGCTTTTCAGCATCAAAGCCCTTGCTGTGCATGCTTGAAGTGTTTCCGTAATCTTCCATGAAGATTTTTGTCATTAATTCGAGAGCACCCGGGCTGAGTTTTGTGGTTGCTGAGTTGTCTAAGTATATTTCCATTTTTATTCCTTTTGTTTCTAGTTTTCAAAGAGATATATTAACCATGACAGTACAACTAAAGCAGCAGTTTCGGTGCGAAGGATACGTTTGCCGAGAGTTACCGACTCAAATCCGTTTTCGAGGGAGAGAGCAACTTCATCTTCGCTGAAACCTCCCTCAGGTCCGATGAAGATGCTTACGGACTGACCAGGGCTTATTTCTGATATTATCTTTCTTGTTGCTTCAAAATTATCTGCAAGCTCATAGGGTATAAGCTTTATATCAGAAGCAGATGCTTCTTTGACAGCATCGCTGAATTTCATCGGGAGCGCAACTTCGGGAATGACAGCCCTCTTGCTCTGCTTGGCGGCAGCCTCTGATATGCCCTGCCAGCGCTTTACCTTTGATGCTGATTTTTTCGCATCGAGCTTAACGACCGAGCGGGAACATTCTACGGGAACTATTCTTGCAACTCCGAGTTCCACGCATTTCTGTATGATGAGCTCCATTTTGTCAGACTTTGGAAGCCCCTGATATAAAGTTACCTTCACAGGAAGTTCCACATCGGATTCTTTTATAAAGTCAAGCCTGCAGTGAACGGCGCTTTCAGTATAATCTTCAATATGGCAGCGGTATTCCTTGTCAGTCAGACCGTCGCTTAAAGAAACCTGTTCGCCTGTCTTCATGCGGAGCACGTTCTTAATATGATTATAATCATTTCCTTCTATATAAATGTCATTGTCTGTTATATTAGAAGGATCTACGAAAAAATGGTACATTATGCCTCCGATACATAGCAAACCCATTCACCGTCATCATGGCGTTCGAGTATCTTAAGCCCGGCTTTTTCGATGAATGAACGGACATAGTCGGCTTTGTCGTCGATTATGCCGGAAGTTATATATATCCCATGCTCTTTCAAAATTGACGGAACCATAGGAGTTAAGGGCTCAAGCACATCAGGAAGGATATTTGCCACAACGATATCATATCCGCTGCCAACATGCTTCTGAACCGTACTGTCATCTAATATATTTCCGAGGATGAGTTCAAAGTTGGCATCGGAAAGTCCGTTAGCATTGAAATTATCCCATACGGCAGTTTTTGAACCTTCATCAAGATCTGTTCCGATAGCTCTGGAAGCACCGAACTTAAAAGCCATCAGTGACAGGATTCCGCTTCCTGTACCGATATCGAGAATGCTGTCACCCTTTTTTAAGTATTTTTCAAGGGCTTTTATGCAGAGCCTTGTTGTATGGTGGGCGCCCGTGCCGAAAGCTGTTCCCGGGTCGATATTTATCTCCCAGTCGTAAGAACTGTTATCATCGCGCTTTTCCCATGAAGGGGTGAAGCGGGCCTTCTTTCCGTCATCGAAGTCGATACTGAACTGATGGAAGAATTCCTTCCAGTTATTTATCCAGTCCTTGTCCTCCGTTGCGTTGACACTTATTCCGCCGTCACCGATATTTACGAATTCGGAAAGTCTTTTTAAGAGTTCATGGACTTCGGAGAGAACCTTGTTTTTATCTTTTGATGCTTCAAGGTAAAAACTTACATAAGCGGTATCGGCATCGATATTGTTCTCGGGAAGCTCGTCATAGAAGATAGCACTGTTTTCGATCTCTTCGGGAATACCGGCATCTTCTATCTCAACGCCGTCAACGCCAATCTCGGCAAGCTCGGCACTGATTATGTCTTCAGCTTCCGGAGTGGTTTTTATCGTAAATTTGTTGTACTGCATAGAATATCCTTTATAAAAAACGTTCAATACTACAATCGATATATCATAGCATAAACTCTTAAATAGGTCAAAAGCCTTGTTTATATTTAGCTGATAAATTAGAATAAAAACAGGATAAAAGTTCTATAAATAAGGGGAGGTACGGAGATACAATGAAGATTTCCAAAAGGGTTCTTAAATATGCAAAGGACAATTTCAATGAAGTGAAGCATACGACCCTGAATCCGGAGGGACCGGGAGTAGTGCGTATACATCTGCTTCCGCCGAAGGTGGATGGGGATGAGATAGGTCCGTCGGTTGCGATAATCAACGGACAGGATATTATTCCGGTCGGATTTTCGTGGACAATTCTTCTGTCGGAATTTATCGATGAAGTAAATAAATACAGCGGGCGGGAAGTATCGGAAGAAGAGACTAAGCTCATTATGAAAAATACCTGCAAGAGAATGAGAAAGATATTTCCGCTGATGCCGAACAGGCATTTTGTCAATGATATAGAAATGATAATGACGACCTTCAAACAGATCGCCTACAGGGAAGAACTGACTGAAGAGATCCCTTATATGAATATAGGTGAATATGCACCTTATATGAGGGCACCCCATAGAATGGATCTGATGGTATCATCAATGACAAAGGAAAGTCAATGGCACTGCAATCTGAAATGCCTTCACTGCTATGCAGCGGGGCAGGAACATTCCGGAGAAAAAGAGCTTTCCACAGAAGAGTGGAAGCAGGTCATTGATAAGCTTAAAAAAATCGGTATCCCGCAGATTACTTTCACAGGCGGCGAGCCGACCATGAGAGAAGACCTTACTGAGCTGATAGAATATGGTAAGTGGTTCGTTACAAGGCTAAATACGAACGGAGTAAAACTGACGAAAGAATACTGCCAAAAGCTTAAAGAGGCCTCGCTGGACAGCATTCAGATAACCTTTTATTCATCAGACAGGGAAATCCACAATAAACTGGTGGGTGCAGAAGGCTATGACAATAGTCTGAGCGGGATAAAAAATGCACTTGAGGCAGGC
>CAJORC010000214.1 GCA_905236615.1 uncultured Lachnospiraceae bacterium | reverse complement strand
CAAAGCTTTTCCCCGCCTTTATCAGAAATACTATCGAAGCTGTAGTAAATATCACGGTAAGCAAACGCATCCAGCCTTCTCCGTAAGGTACAATTCTGTACCATACAGCTGCAAGAAGCGGCCAAAGAGGAAGATTTGTCACTTCACTGCTGAGATAGTAGTATATAATTTTTCCCCATGAATTCTTTTTTGCGATAAATCCAATCTGACTGACTTCATCCAGCGAAAAATACTGACGCCCCATAAATCTGAGTGAAAATGCAAGCTGAATTAACAAAAGCAAAGCACACACCATCCAAAAGCCGTACTTTTTCTTCATAAACTCTCTTTCACTCCTTTCTATCTTTCAAACTGATGGATAAGGATATTTCTCACAAATATCTCAAATCTTTTAACAAAGAAAAGAATACGTGTCTGTCTTTTCCTCAGGAGTAGTAACTGTAACCTGTCATATAAGCCTTTAACGTTTATTTTACCGATCATCGTCCTGTAGGGTTCTCTGTCCGTAAGGGTATTGAATTCACGTATTCTGGAGCTTCCGGAAGAAGAATTGTCGGGATGGCAGAAATACAGCATCAGGTATTCTCCCAAAAGGACACGGTAATACTTTCTTCTGACTGCTTCCTTAAATGCCTCACGCTTATCATATTTCTTTACAAAATCCCCATAAGCCGTTAATGTTTTCTCCATTATGTTGATTATTTCCGGATTGAAACGGTGACTTATGGAGCTTCCCAGCATCCTGTAATGATAGCCAAGATAACTATAGTAATGAAAAGATGAACAGTTTTCTATTAGGTTCAGCACAAATACTGTATCCTGTCCCTTTTTTAATCCGGGCGTATATCTGACTTTCCTCTCCCTTATCACACTCGCCCTGATGAGCTTTCCCCACGGAGCTCCTACCTCTACAGGCCCAAGCGCGGGATCACCCTTAAGTATGGCAAGCTCAAGCCGTTCCTTTTCAAAAACTCCATCAGGAACCTTGTCTAATACCCGGTTAATTTCCCGGTTCGTATAATTTGTTGCATAGCCAAAAAATGTAATATCCGAATTAGAACTGTATGCCTGTCGCAAGGTCTTCTCACAGGCATCTTCCTCAATCCAGTCATCAGCATCAACAAACATGATATAGTCGCCCGTGGCGGCTTCTATACCGGCATTACGGGCGACTGAAGTTCCCTTGTTTTCCTGATTTATAACCTTCAGCAGCGGATATCTCTCCGCCATTTCCCCAAGCACTTTCCCCGCGTCATTTGTTGACCCGTCATTAACTGCGATTACTTCTATTTCTTCAGCAATCGTCTGAGTCAGACATGACTTGAGGGAAGCTCTGAGATATCTGCTGTCGGTATTATAAACAGGTATAATTATTGATATTTTCATAAACTCTTTACATCGTCTTATTTATCTTATATTTCATTGAGTCTTTATTTGCCTTATATATAAAATTCTCATACGCTATTCTGAAAAGTCTTATAAAAAGGCTTCTCGGGATATGTCTGTAAAGAACTTTTTCGAATTTTAAAACAAAACCTACTCTCGCCTTCTTCTTCTCATATCCCTTCCATGGAGAGATTGCGAGATATCTGTCAAAAAGATCATTGTCAGGATGCACATTATCCCTGTTCCAAGGAAACTCTCCCACAAAACGGAAGAAATGGTAAATCTTTGGTGCAGAGAGAGCATCCTGGACTTCTCTGCGCTTGTAAAATCCCCTTTCTCCAAAAGTTTTGTAATAATCTTTCAAAGAAAATGCCAGATAGGAAGGCTGAATATTATAGTCAGGCGGAAGTTTTAAAATCTCGCCTTTCAATACTACATTAAGCAGATCCTGATCCGGCGAAGGATACCATGCACGAACATTTTTCACATGATTACTTATTCTCTCAGAGCAGCGCATCTTCCGCCATTCCTTAAGAGAAAAAAGGATCACTCCCGAATTATAATAATAATCGGCTCTCGTAAATCCCAATCTGCCCTTGTGCATACGGACAAGTGAATCAAGGCTCATTGCAAGGGGATGCCCTTCCATTGGCATGATAGCCAGTTCATCAAGCTTTCCGTTTACGATCGTATCTGCATCGAGATAGAGAAGACGATCCACGTCCTCTCCTAAAACGTATGAAAGGAAAAGTCGCATATTTGCGGCATAAGATCCTCGGTATGTAGGCATCTGGAGCTGTTTCATCATCAGCATCAGAGGCTCTGTCTTCACAAAACATATGGCCCTTTGATACTGTGCTGCAAGAAGTCTGAATTTTGCCTCTGAAGAAGCAGAAAGCCTCTCTCCAAGTATAAAAACCCTAATTTCGTCAAAATGCTTATTATTTTCAAAAAGAGATGTCAGCGAAACTCCGCAAAAGGGTGCATATTTCTCATTTATCTGATATAGTACGTCCAGTTTCATTCTTTATTTTATCCCCATTGTCAAAGTTTATCCGCTTTTCCTCAACAACAAGCGGCCGGTGCATTACACGGGTATTTATATTTAATATATATTCACCCATAAGTCCTATAAAGAATAGCTGCAGCGAGCCTATGAGGAAGACACCTATGATCATCGGCGCGTAACCTGCGCTGAAATGATGCCAGTCAGTCAGTTTGAGTACAAGGTAGACCAATGCTATGGCAAAACTTATCACGCCTGCAAAAAATCCGATAAAGGTTGCTATACGCAGACCGACCTTTGTATAAGAAGTAAACGAAAGCATCGCCGCATCATAAAGTGAATAGAAATTGTTGCTTGTCTTTCCTGCACGTCTCTTAGGCTGTTCAAAAGGAATCTCCTTACGCTTAAAATTGTACTCGGCAACAATTCCCCTCAGATACGGGATCGGATCATCCAGCTCCCTCAAAAGGTCAATGAAAGATTTATCATAAAGTCCCGTGCCGGTGAAATTTTCAATAAGCTTAACAGTAGACATATTACGGATAAGCTTGTAATAACACTTACGCATGAAAAAAATGATGCTGTTTTCCTTGCTTGTTGTCTTTATGGCACTGACAATCTTATAACCCTTTTCCCATTCTTCAACATACTGAGGAATCATCTCAGGCGGATCCTGAAAATCACAGCTCATTGAAATAACAGCATCACCGCTTGTCTGGCACATTGCATAGAAGGGCGAGTTAAACTGTCCAAAATTGGTCACGTTTAAAATAGCCTTGATATTACTGTTTCCGGCACATATTTCCTCAAGCTTTTCCCTTGTTCCGTCTTCCGAATGATTATCTATAAAAATAAGTTCATAATCATATCGGGAAAGCTGGTTTGTCATTATCCCCACTATGGTCTCACTCATGGGACCAACGTTTTCAACCTCGTTGTAACAGGGGATCATTATACTTAGTTTTTTTCTTTTTTCACTCATCACTATCTCAAATCTTCTGTGCTTCAGCTTTCACAGCCTCATACTCTTCTCTCGGAAGGAACGGGTACATATCGTCACAGGCTGCTGATGTAATTGTGCCATCCGGCAGAACTTTCGATGAAAGCTTAGGCTCAAAGTTCTGTTCGGGGTCAACTATTGCTTCTACAAATACCGGTCCATCACCCGAAAGCGCTTCCTCAAGCTTATCATCAAGTCCGTCAAGTGTATCAATCCTTATATATTTCATTCCGAAAGCGTCCGCTATCTTTGAAAAATCAGGGAAGCTGACACCTGATTCAGTATCAATTCCCACATAAGAACGGCCCTTGAAAAGATTTTTCTGCGTCTGCCTTATTGAATGGTAACCGTTATTGTTCAGGAGGAAAAGCTTAATATTCAGATTGTTGTGCATAACGGTTTCAAGCTCCTGCATATTCATCATAAAACTTCCGTCACCATCGATACAAACAACTTTTTTACCCTTCCTTGCAACAGCAGCACCGATCGCTGCAGGATAACCATAACCCATTGAGGCACTGCCGGAATTCGTAAATATCCTTTCGCCCTTCTTAATATGAAATGCCTGAAAAGTCTGAACACAGGCTGCACCATTACCGCAGACTATGGCATCATTATCACCAAGATGCTCGGACAGAGTCCGTAAGAAAGGATACGGGTTCATAGGCGAAGACTTCTTTGAATATTCAGGCAGTACAACAGGATAACGTCTGTTTATCTCACGGCACCATTTAAGCCATTCGCTATGATCTCCGACTTCCTCATCAATGCAGTTTCTGAGACTTCTGCAGACATCCTTTACATCTGCATGAATAGGCATGTCGATCTTAACCGTAGGTTTCTTAAGCTCGTTCTCGTCAATATCCACAACTATCTTGTATGCATTTTCAGCAAACTGGAATTTATTGTAGCTGATAATCCTTAAATTCATTCTGCAGCCGAGCACAAGTAAAAGATCAGCATTCTGAACAACAAAATTTCCGCCTCTTGTTCCTACTGTTCCCGGAAGTCCTGCATAATACTGGTTTTCTTCCCATAAAAGATCATTGGCATTCCACGCCGTAACAACCGGTATCTTAAGTGCATCGGTACAGTCAAGGAACACTTTGTAAGCATCTCCCTGCCTTATTCCTTCGCCCGCAAGGATCACAGGTCTCCTTGCCTCATGTATTTTTTCTAAGATTTTATCCGTATAAGACTTATCATAATAAGGTCTCTCAACTTTTTCCGTGTTCCTGCTGTCAAAGCCGGTAAGCTCATCAGGATATATAACTGTTCCCTGAATGTCTAAAGGCACGTCGATCCAGACCGGTCCCTTTCTTCCGTTATTGGCAAGAAACCATGCTTTTTCAAGCTGATAGCGTATCTCATTCGGATTTAAAATGGTAACGCAGGATTTTGTAATTGACTTCACCATTTCAATAGTTTTACATTCCTGATCACCAAGCTGTCTCAACGGAGCCTCACATGCCGTTACCATTGTCTCCCTTTTAGCCTGTCCTGAAAATACCAGCATCGGAATAGAATCAACATAAGCTCCATAGACACCTGACACTGCATTCGTGCTTCCGGGGCCGGCTGTTACGCAGACAGCTGCTATCCTGCCGGTAAGCCTTGCATAAGCTTCAGCCATTATCGTAGTCGCCTGCTCATT
>CAJORC010000213.1 GCA_905236615.1 uncultured Lachnospiraceae bacterium | reverse complement strand
GATGAAATAATAAAACAGGCAAATGAGATTGAAACATTGAATGGCATGAATGCCGAGCTTAATGATAAGAATGCCGAACTTAATGATAAGAATGCCGAGCTTAATGATAAGAATGCTGAACTTAATAGTGAAAATGCTCGTCTTTCTGATGAGAATATGCTGCTAAGGCAAAAGCTTAAGGAATACGGAATTAAATAAAGCAGCCCGCGTGACAGGCAGTGCGTCCAGAGAGGACGTTGAATATGCGCAGTATATGCAGTGTTTGCATTTGCAAGCAGCTTCTTCTTGAAAGAAAAGAAGGCATGATGAGCGGAATGGATAAGAAGTGTGGAAGATAATACGTAAGTAAATAGGACCCCCGGGAGTTTTATGACTCTTGGGGGTTTTTATAGTTGTGACATAACTGTGATGGAAAAGATGTTATGATTTTAAGCAATAAAAATAAAAAACTGGATTTCTTTATGAACAATTTTGTATAGTATTTAAAAAAATGCACTTTGAATTATTAAATTACGGTAAAATTTACAGTGTATAAAAGGGGGCAGCGCTTTAAAACTATAAATATTCGCTAAACTCTCGTTGGATGATGACTTTGCCTGCAAGAATGTGTGGTGAGTGAAATAAAAACACTTCTAAAAAAGGAAAAAGACTTTATAAGCGATAGTGAGCTGCAGGGGGAATCTGAGGATATAAGGCGGCAGATCGCAGGGGCGACGGGGACTGAAAAGTTTCAGAATCGTGACCCGATCTTTCATATAGATGAATCCTTCTGCCAGAGCTTCGATCTGGCGGGAATGGAGAGGTCTAAGAAAACGGATGAATCAGGGGGCAAGGAATCATCCGGACAAAACGAAGAGGAGAGTAAAAAAGAAGAGGGAGACAGAAAAGAATCAGAGCTCAGCAGCAATCCCAAAACAGATTTTGAAAGTAAATATGAGACCCGTAAGGATGAGAATGAGCCTAAAATGGGCAGATTCGCCGAGACAGCTTTTAAGAGAGGCCAGTTATCTTCCGCAGTTATTGCAGGAACCGGCAAGTCTATGTTTTTTTCATGCCTGAACAGGTCAGTTGGACAGGAAAATGCCAAGAACCGTAAGGAGCGGAAGCTTTTTCAAAAAGAGTCAGTACACAGACTGATTCCCGGAAATGCGGGAGCCAAGCTTATCGTAAACCGGGGAGAAGCTGAAAGTGCCGTAGGCCTTGTAACTGATTCTCTTAAAGATGCAAGATGGACACTTAAAAGTATGGAAGATGTGGCTAACGGCAAAATGGGTGGAGCCGGAGCCGAAACCTACAGAAAGCAGTATCCATTTCTTACAGATGACAAGGAAAAAGGGCTCATCGAAGCCTATAAAGAAAGGCTTAAGAATACGGATTCGCCAAAAGAAAAGCAGAATCTGAATTCAGCAATAGTAAAACTTGAGCATGTGATAGAGAAGAAAGCACAGATGAAGAAACGCTTTCTGGATCATTTAAGAAAGCTTCAGTTTGACGCACTTGCAGCAGAGCAGATGTTTTTGTCGGAGGATTTTTTGAAAAATGCTTTTGCAGAATCAGCAGAAACTGTTGCTGACGGCGGTGGAGATGATGGAAATAATGATGATGCCGAGATAGAAGATAGTTAAAAAAACTATGCCTGATTTTGATAATGATATAGAAAGAAAAAAAGACGGGTCGGAGAAAGTCAGGAGTGAAAAGACGACAGACTCCGCAAGGGGTGAACTGGAGGGCTTAAGCTTACAGGAACTTATAGGAAGCCTTGAAGCAAATCCTTCAATAGTAAAATATCTGTCTTTTGAAAAGATAAACGAGATCGCCGGAAGAATAGGAAACCAAAGACTGGAGGCGATCCTGGGAGGCGGAGGGCCACTACTCCGGCAGGCTTCCCTAAGATTGGGAAATAAGGAGAACAGGGTGAATGATATTTCAACTGAAACGCCCCAGCTCATTGAACTGGAAGGATAATGACGCAGAAAGGGTATTGAAATATCTTTTGAATTACAACTCATACGATTATGAGGGGGATAGTGGACATTACAGTCTCAGATTCAGGGACAGGGGAAAAATATGGACCAGTGAATTTGAGGTCATAGAGGAGAAAATACTTATATGGGGGATATACCCTTTTGAATGCATTGATCCGGAAAAGGGTATGGATTTCTGCAATTCCTCCAACTTACAAACGGTCATGGGAGCTTTCAGTGTTTATAAAGCTCATTTGACATATCGCACTTCTGCGGATCTTTTTGATGCTTACAGTTCGTATGAATGTCTGGCGCGTGCTCTGGAATATAACGCCAACGTGATCATTCATTTTTGGAGCAAGGCGTCAGAAGCATCTTCAGACAACAAAAATTTTTCCAAAGGGAAGGAGGATTGTTCCTCTTAGGATGAGGGGAACAGAAGAAAAGAATGGCAGAGTATTTACATCCGGGTGTATACACCGAAGAATACGATTCCGGAGCAGTACCGATGCAGGGTGTAAGCACAAGTACCGCCGGCTTCATAGGATTAGCGGAGCGCGGCCCGGTAATTGGCGCACCTCAGTTTGTGACCAGCTTTGCTGATTACAAGAGAACCTATGGTGGCTACTTAAGTGACACCAAATATGGAGATGCGAGATATCTTCCGTATGCAGTTGAGCAGTTCTTCCTTAATGGAGGCTCAAGAGCATTTATCATGAGAGTAGCTCCCGATGATGCAAAAGCTTCAGCCGCAACGATGGGAAGCCTTCAGATAACAGCAGCTAACCCCGGTGAGTGGGCTGACCGAGTTGTTGTTACTGCTGTTCCGGCATCAAAGGCAAGAACCCAGGTTTACAGTGCAGACGGGGCAGAACTTACAGTAAAGAGTCCTGACGGCTTTAATCCGGGCGATATAGTAGAGCTTTTTGACGGAAGTAAGAAAGCTTATGCTACCGTAAAGAGTGTAATTGACAAGACAGTTACACTTGATGCTCCTCCAACGATCGATATCACAGATAAGGCAATGGTAAGCCAAAAGTATATGCGTACTATGGAAATTACCGTTACCGTAAAGCTTGATGATACGGTTGAGACATTTACCGAAGTAAACCTCAATCCGTTCTCAAACAATTACATTGGAGTAAGGTCTGAAAAATCTGATCTTGTCCGCTTCACTGTTAAACAGGGTGCAGCTCCGGCAGCGGCAGCTCCTGCAAAGGACAGCAAGGAAGGCAAGGATAAGGACGGAAAGGATAAGGGTCAGCAGCCAGCTCCTGCACCGGCTCCTGCAGGCGGAATCCAGACACCTTTCGCATTGGTCGGAGGAAATGGAGACAGCGTTTCTGTTACACTTTCCGGTGGTTCTGAAGGATCGGTTGGCAAGGTTACTCCCGATGTTTACATCGGAGCAGACAACGGCCCCGGCAAGAGAACAGGACTTCAGGCATTTATTGAGAACAATAATGTTTCAATAATGGCTATTCCCGGCGTTACTGATCAGACAGTTCAGTCAACACTCATTGCATATTGTGAGAACAGGGCAAGCTGCTTTGCGGTTCTTGATATCCCGATCGACAAGAAGAAGGTTGATGAGATCGCTACATTCAGGGATGCCTATGACAGCACTTATGCAGCTATTTATCACCCCTGGCTTGAGATGCTCGATCCGCTACTGAAGCGTACAGCATTCTTCCCGCCTTCAGGTGCTATGGTAGGAATTTATGCAAGGGCTGATACTGACAGAGGTGTTCACAAGGCTCCTGCAAATGAGACAGTTTCCGGATGCACAGGACTTTCCTGCAACTACAATGATGCTGAGCAGGATATCCTCAATCCTATCGGTGTAAACCTTATCCGTGCATTCACAGGCAGGGGAATCCGTGTATGGGGCGCAAGAACGCTCAGCTCGAACGGACTTTGGAAGTACATAAACGTAAGACGTCTCTTCATTTATGTAGAGCAGTCTATCAAGACAAATACCAACTGGGTTGTATTTGAGCCGAATTCCGAGGCACTCTGGACGAGAGTTGTTGGAACTATTGAGTCATTCCTTGCAACCTGCTGGAGAGACGGAGCACTCGCTGGTACATCTCCTGATCAGGCATTCTTCGTTGAGTGCGGACCTACAACCATGACACAGGATGATATTGATAACGGAAGACTTATCTGCAATATCGGAATTGCACCTGTTAAACCGGCAGAATTTGTAATCTTCCGCATTACGCAGAAGACAGCAACAAGCTGATAACTCATAGTTAAAGGGTAAAATTAAACAAAAATTACATTAGGAAGTGAGGGAATAATAAAATGGCTATTAATTACCCATATCGAGTGTTCCGGTATCAGGTTGTGATCGACGGAATACAGAGGGCAAGCTTTTCGGAAGTTTCCGGAATGAACCTGTCAACGGCTGTGATCGAGTATCGTGAAGGCGATGACCTCAGAAATACTCCGAGAAAACTGCCGGGACTTACTACTTTCGGTAATGTAACTCTTCGCTGGGGTGTTGCAGAAGATGTTGAGTTCCTTGACTGGATCCACTCAGTAGCACCTGATAATCAGGGCGGACCTACAGGACTCGTAAGACATGATATTACGATTTCTCTCTTCACTGACGCAGGTATGCCTTCAGGTCCTTCGTGGACTCTGATAAATGCATGGCCGGCAAGCTACACGATTCCGGATCTTTCAGGTCTCGGTGGAGAAGTAGCTATTCAGTCTATTGAGATCTGCCACGAAGGTATCTGGACGACTACAGGCACAACGCCTGCACCGGCTGGAACACCGTCACCGATTTAATAAGAGTTACGTTGTGTATGTTAGCATTTCCAACGAGGGACGCTTTCGCTGCGGGAAAAAACGCAGCAGTACTAATGCCGCAAGGAACGCGGCATAAGGACTGGCGTTTTTTACGCCCCTCGTTTGGAAAACGCTAACATACGCAACTTACGTTTCTGCGAATGACGTTTGGAGTGGCTGCAGTGCAAGCGATAATGCCTGTAGTAAGGGCGTCTTTACGATTAATAAAACACGAATAAAAGGGAGCCTTTTTTGCCGCCGGATGCCAAATCGTAAGATTTGAGCAACGGCGCTGCAAAAACGGACATCCGACGTCATTTTGTCAG
>CAJORC010000212.1 GCA_905236615.1 uncultured Lachnospiraceae bacterium | reverse complement strand
CAAATTGTAAGATTTGAGCAACGGCGTTGCAAAAACGGACATCCGACGTCATTTTGTCAGAAATAAAACTATGTTTTATAAAGGAGATAGAGAAGATGACAAAGAAAGTATATAATCTCATGGACTGGGCGGCTATAGAAGCGATCACCTATTCGGAGGAAGATCATCCGAAGAAGCTCCTCGGAGCACATGCGGTTGGAAGCCAGACTCTGATCCAGATATTTATTCCCGAGGCTAAAAAAGTTTCAATAAGGGCAGGTCGTTCCAAGGCACCTGTAGAATGTGAGCTTGCAGATGAAAGCGGATATTTTGCATGCCTGATCAAAAGAAAATATCCTTTTCAGTATACGGTAATTTATGAGGATAAGGACGGAAAGACGGTAGAGACTGCAGATCCTTATTCTTTCGAGAATGTTATAACAGAGAAGGATGTACTTAAATTTGCAGAGGGTATTCATTATCATATTTATGAGATACTCGGTGCACACATTATGGAAATTGACGGTGTTAAGGGTACACATTTTGCTGTCTGGGCCCCTAATGCGATGAGAGTCAGTGTTGTCGGCGAATTCAACGGCTGGGATGGCAGAATGCACCAGATGGAGCGCCTTTACGACTCAGGAATATTTGAAATATTCATTCCCGGGGTTGAAGATGGTGCCGTTTATAAATTTGAACTGAAGAAAAAGAACGGTACGGTCATTTACAAATCCGATCCTTATGAATTCGGTGGTGAGATGAGACCGGGCAATGCGTCTGTTGTTCGTGATATTAATTCATTTAAATGGTCTGATGATGAATGGCTTAAGAATCGGGCAAAAGAGAAACGCGACAATAAGCCGATGCTTATTTATGAAGTTCATTTAGGTTCATGGAAAAGGCGTACACTTACAGCTAAGGAAAAAGAGAAGAGCTGGGAAGAGGTCGACAGGGACGGACTCTATTTCATGAATTACAAGAAGATCGCACCTGAACTTGCAAAGTATGTTCATGAGATGGGTTATACCCATGTTGAGCTGATGCCTGTGATGGAACATCCTTTTGACCTTTCAAACGGATATCAGATCACCGGATATTATGCACCTACAAGGCGCTACGGTACACCTGAGGATTTTGCGTGGTTCATGAACTACATGCATTCTGAGGGGATAGGAGTCATTCTGGACTGGGCTCCCGCAAATTTCCCGAAGGATGATTTTGGACTTGAGTGCTTTGATGGCACGCATCTTTATGAGAGCGACAATTCAAGAAGGAGACAGCATCCTGATGGCGGAACATGGATGTTTGATTTCGGGCGTCCGCAGGTTAAGAATTATCTTATAGCAAGTGCGCTTTTCTGGGTGAATGTTTATCATGCAGATGGTATAAGAGTCAATGACCTTGATTATGTCCTCTACCATGATTTCGGAAAGAACGACGGAGAGTGGGACGCTAATATCTATGGCGGCAGGGAAAATCTTGAAGGAATAGAATTCATAAAACACCTTACTTCCGTGTTTGCAAAAAATGCAAGAGGTTCCATGATCATCGCTGAAGAGTCTGCAGCATGGTCTGGGGTTACAGCGTCTCTTGATGACGGCGGACTTGGTTTTGATTATAAGTGGAATAACGGCTGGAAAAATGATTTCTTAGGATATATGGCATATGATCCCTATGTCAGGACAAACCATTATGGAGAACTCTGCTTCCCTATGATCTATGCCTATACGGAGAAGTTTATTCTTCCCTTTACACATAATGAGTCTTCAGGCAGTATGGGCTCGCTGATCAACAGAATGAGCGGAATTAACAGGGATGAAAAGTTTGCAAATATGAAAACAGCATTTGCTTTCTTTATGACGCATCCCGGTAAAAAGCTTCTTTTCATGGGACAGGATATAGGAGAATTTGATGAGTGGAACGCCGGAAGGGAGATTGAATGGAACCTTCTGGAAAATGAAGAGCACAAGTGGTTCCATTCAGCGGTTAAAGATATGATCGCTCTTTACAGAGAACATCCTGCGCTTTATTCATTAGATCATGAGGAAGATGGATTTGAATGGATAAACTGTATTTCTGCAAATGAGAATATAGTTGTTTACCTCAGGAAGACAAAGAAAGCTGATGAAACACTGCTGTTTGTTGCTAATTTTGAAAATGTTCCGAGAAAGAATTATAAGATAGGTGTTCCCTTTGAGGGAAAATATAAGGAAATATTCAATTCGGATGCTGAAAAATACGGCGGTTTTGATTTCAGAAATGCAAGATGTTACAATTCCGAGAAAGATGAGTGCGATGGAAGGGAAGATTCCATAAGGATAAAGGTTCCACCCCTTGCAGTTTCGGTTTTTAAGTGCACACCGGCTGATAAGAAGACTAATAATGAGAAGGGCTGATAAGAGATGATGGCAACTGCTGATCTTAGTGTGTCTCTGGACTCTGTGTCAAATGATATGTCGGAGATTTCCGAGACATTGAAAAATATTAATGATATTAATTCCTTAAAAGAGGAAGTTACAAAAGGCTTTTTTGCAAGCTATCTTGAAACGGTTCCGACAAAGCTTTTTAATCTGGGAATCAGGGTGATATTTGCTGTAATATGCTATTTTATCGGATCCAAGCTGATACAGTTTGCCCGGAAGATTATTACAAAATCCCTTGAAAAGACAGGAATGGAAAAAGGCGTGATACATTTCATTGATTCATGCGTGAAATTCCTGCTTTATCTGGTTTTGATAATGATCGTAGCTTCGGGATTCGGAGTGGATGCGACTTCGATAGTTGCAGTACTGGGTTCGATCGGTCTTACAATCGGTCTTGCTTTACAGGGAAGCTTCTCAAACTTCGCCGGCGGAATAATCCTTCTTCTTATGAAACCGTTCAAGGTTGGAGATTATATTAAGGAAGATTCACATGGGAACGAGGGAATTGTCACCAGCATACAGCTTTTCTATACTACGCTTAGGACTATAGATAATAAGGTTGTGCTTATCCCGAACGGAAACCTCTGTAATTGCTCAATGACAAATGTGACCTGGCACGATGAGAGATGCATTGACTATTCTGTAGGAATAAGCTATGATGCAGACCTTCTTCTGGCTAAAGAGACACTTAAAGGTCTGGTAATGGAAGATGAGGATCTTCTGCGCCCGGGAGAAATAAATATATTTGTGAGAGAACTTGGTGAAAGTTCGATAGTACTTGGAGCACGTTATTTTGTAAAAACTTCGTCTTATTGGAAATCCATCTGGAATTTGAATGAAGCTGTTAAGCTCAGATTTGACGAACTTGGAATTGAAATACCTTATAATCAGATGGATGTTCATCTGAAAAATGCTGAATAATGGTCTGAACTGGGATTGACGTATTGCATCTGCAGTAGTAAAATTTAATTGTTAGCTATTTAATATTACTGCAGGTGTGGTTCAATGGCAGAACATCAGCTTCCCAAGCTGATGACGCGGGTTCGATTCCCGTCACTTGCTTAAGCATTAAGAAGCCCCGGCATTCAAGGGAAACCATGCCGGGGCTTTCTATAAAAATGCAGCTGCATCTGCCTGATTTATAGCCCTATGCGGGCATCAAGTAATTATGCATCCACATCTATCAAGCTGTCGAGAACCGATGAACCATTTCCATCGGACTTGTAAGTCTTATTTCCTGTCGTAACTTTATTTCCTGCAATCGATTCAATAACGGAAGCCTTGTTGGTCAGGGTGTTCGAATATCCGTAACTGGAACCGAAGAGATCCTTTGCGGTAGCAAGCCCTGATGACGTTGATACGGCTTCCTTAAATTTATCCTTGT
>CAJORC010000211.1 GCA_905236615.1 uncultured Lachnospiraceae bacterium | reverse complement strand
TAGCGAGAGGGGGACTTGAACCCTCGACACCGCGGGTATGAACCGCGTGCTCTAGCCAGCTGAGCTATCTCGCCATATTTATTTGAAAGATATGGGACCTACAGGGCTCGAACCTGTGACCCTCTGCTTGTAAGGCAGATGCTCTCCCAGCTGAGCTAAGATCCCATATAATCTTTGCGCACTGGGTAAGCTCTCTTTCAAGCTTTTGTGTCGCGCAACAGTGATACTATACCACTAAGACGATATTGCTGTCAATAGTTTTTTATAACTTTCCCAAGATTTTTTTTCATGTCCGGTAAAATGCTGCCGGATATCCGCTTGTCAGTGCGGCTCTCCTCCTTGTTTTTATTGAAGCATACAGCATTATCATATATAATGTTGCTTAAACATCATCAGCACAGAGATCGGAGCATAAAATGAAAGATCACAGTAAGATTTACGGAGTAAGCACAGGTCCCGGAAATCCGGAGCTTTTGACCTTAAAAGCTGTCAGGATCATCAAAGAAGCCGATATAATCGCATATCCAGTTGACAGATCAGGGAAAAGTGTCGCCTTAAGCATCGCCGGGCAGGCCGTAGATATAAATGGGAAAGAACTTTTGGGATTATTTTTTCCTATGACCAGAGATGATTCGGAGCTCAACGAAGCATGGAACGAAATATCCAATACAGTATCCGAACGTCTGAGAAACGGCAGGACGATCGCTTTCTTAAGTCTGGGAGATGTCAGTCTTTACAGCACATGGGGCTATCTCCGTTCAAAAATGAAAGAACTGGGATTTGAAACAGAAACTGTTCCCGGCGTTACAGCAATGAGCGATGTGGCAGCAAAACTTGACCGTGACCTTAGTTCAGGAGATGAAAATCTGATCGTTATCCCCGCTTCTGTTTCGGATGATGAACTGGACGCCCTGCTTGATTTAAAAGGCAGCAAGGTTATTATGAAAGCAGGCCGTTCACTGAACCTTATAATTGAAAAGCTGAAAAAGCGTGATCTTCTTCAAGACTCGGCCATGATCATTAACTGTGGTCTGCCGGGTGAAAAAATATACAGGGATCTTGAAAATGCAGATGACGCAAAAGGCTATTTCGCTACCATACTAATCAAAAAGGAATCTGAAAAATGACACTAACAAAGATTCAGCGAATAGTTTATTCCGGAATGTTTGCAGCATTAATGGCAGTCGGCGCATTTATCAAGATAATGATCCCGGCAGGACCTTTCATGGTCACATTTTCCCTGCAGTTTTTCTTTGCATTTCCGGCGATAGTAAAGCGGGGTGATCTCACTGTGAGTATATCCACAAATGGATCAAGCCCCGCTTATACACGCATGTCCTCCCTGAGAAAAGTAATTCCATCAAGAATACCTGATCAGGAAACACGGCGCAGGCTTTATAAGGATCTGATCATCAAACTCATCGACAGCAGCAACAAGATTTCTGATGAAGAAATAGAAAACTGCATAAAAGAGTATGAATGATAACCATTAACTCTTAATCGTACAGACCCTTACTCAGATATCTGTCGCCTCTGTCAGGGAATACAACTACGATATTACCGGACTCTATCTCATCTGCAAGCTTCAGACTTGCTGCAAGTGCCGCACCTGATGACGAGCCTGCAAGTATTCCCTCTTTTGCCGCAAGGGTTCTTGATGCTTCAAATGCTTCGTCATCCTTGATCTTTATTGCCCTGTCCATAAGTGTGATATCCATTGTATCAGCAATAAAGTCATTTCCGATACCCTCGATATTGTAATCGAAATGCTCTCCGCCGCCAATGATAGAACCGTAAGGATCAGCCAGTATACCCTTGATATTCTTGTTCTGTTCTTTTAAATATTTAACGATTCCCGAGAACGTACCGCCGCTTCCTGCTCCTGCTACAAGATAGTCTATCTTGCCGTCCAGCTGCTTATATATCTCCGGTCCTGTTGTCTCATAATGAGCCAGAGGATTTGCGGGATTGTGGAACTGACCAAGAGAGATCGCTCCGGGAATTTCATTTTTTATCTCCTCTGCCTTTTTCTCGGCACCCAGCATTCCCTCTTCTCTGCTTGTGTGAACTATCTCAGCACCCAGAGCCTTCATTACCTTCTGTTTTTCTACTGAGAATTTCAAAGGTACTGTGAAAATAACCCTGTAGCCACGGTTAAGTGCCGCAATAGCTATTCCGATACCGGTATTTCCGGCTGTTGCCTCAACGATGGTTCCGCCGGGCTTTAATATTCCTCTTCTTTCCGCATCAGCTATCATATACATTCCGATACGGTCCTTTACGCTTCCTGCCGGATTCATAAGCTCCAGCTTTGCGTAAAGGTTAACACCTTCTTTTATTCCAAGATTATTTAATTTCAGGATAGGTGTAGAGCCAATCATATCCTGCACGCTCATATATACATCCATTTTAAGATCTCTCCTTATTTTTCATTCAGGATTTGATCGCCTGCTCAAGGTCAGCGATCAGGTCATCCGCATCTTCAATGCCTACCGAAAGCCTGATAAGCTCATCCACGATTCCGACTTTTTTCCTGATATCAGCAGGAATTGCAGCATGAGTCATGCTTGCGGGATGGCATACCAGAGATTCTACTCCTCCAAGGCTTTCTGCAAGAGTTATCAGTTTTAATGACTTAAAGAATTTACGATAGTCATACTCTTCCTTTAATACGAATGAGATCATCGCACCGGGGCCGTCTGCCTGTTTTTTCTGTACTTCATAACCCGGATCGGATTTAAGTCCCGGATAATAAACCTTTGATACATAACCACTGTTTTCAAGCCACTCAGCGATCTTCTGTGCATTCTTCTGATGTCTCTCCATTCTGACAGCAAGAGTCTTTATTCCTCTGATCATCAAAAAGCTGTCCCATGGTGCAAGTACACCACCGATGGCATTCTGCAGATAATAAAGCCTGTCTGCGATTTCCTTATCATTTACGACCACGAATCCGGAGATTGTATCACTGTGGCCTCCGAGATATTTTGTTCCGCTGTGGATAACGATGTCCGCGCCGAGAGATAACGGACGCTGAAGATATGGAGTTAAGAACGTATTATCTACGATAAGAAGTTTATTATGCTTATGAGCTATCTCTGCAACCTCAGCTATATCGGTTACAGTTAAAAGAGGGTTTGCCGGACTTTCTACATAAACGGCCTTCACGTCATCATCAATCGCTGCCTCGATCAAAGCACTGTCTGAGCTGTTTACAATTTCATAGCTTATACCGAAATTCTTAAACACGTTATCAAGGATACGGAAGGTTCCTCCATAAATGTTGTCTGAAACCAGCAGCTTATCTCCTGACTTAAAGAGGGATAAAACCGTATTGATCGCCGCAAGTCCGGATGCAAACGCCATTCCGTACTTTCCTACTTCCAGATCTGCAATAAGCTTTTCTACTGCAGCTCTTGTAGGATTTCCGGTTCTGGAGTACTCCCATCCCCTGTTCACACCAAGAGCATCCTGCTTATAAGTTGATGTCTGATAAACAGGCACATTTACTGCGCCTGTTGTATTATCTCCATCAATTCCACCATGAATTAATAACGAATCCAACTTCATACTATATTTCTCCTTATATAAAACATTGTTTTATTTCTGACAAAATGACATCGGATGTCCGTTTTTGCTCTGCAAAAAAGGCTCCCTTCAGTTTTTCTTATTCACCTTGCATTTTGTAAAATTCTTCTGTTTCATCTATATCATTTACCGGAGGCTTTAAGCCTTCGATGCTGATGTTGTTTTTCTGTGCATAATCCCACAATGCTGCATGTATAGCCTCCTCCGCGAGGAGGGAACAGTGTATCTTCACCGGCGGAAGTCCGTCAAGTGCTTCCATTACCGCTTTATTAGTAACCTCAAGTGCTTCTCTTACAGTCTTTCCTTTTACAAGCTCCGTAGCCATAGAACTTGTAGCAACCGCAGCACCGCATCCGAATGTCTTGAATTTTGCCTCACGGACTATCTGGTTTTCATCGATATCAAGATACATTCTCATGATATCTCCACACTTTGCATTACCGACAGTTCCTACTCCTGACGGGTTTTCGATCTCACCTACATTTCTCGGATTTGTAAAATGATCCATTACTTTTTCGCTGTATTCTGTAACCTGACTCATACTATTTACTACCTTTCCTAAACTTGATTCTTAACCAACATTCCTTTTCGCAAAGTCTTCATATAACGGTGACATGCTGCGAAGGCGTTCTACTATGGTTTTTAATGATTCTACCGTATAATCTATATCTTCTTCCGTTGTTTCTTTCGATAAGGTAAATCTTACCGATCCGTGAGCTATCTCATGAGGAAGACCTATTGCCAAAAGAACATGTGACGGATCAAGTGATCCGGACGTGCAGGCTGAACCTGAAGAAGCACATATTCCTTTCTGGTCAAGCATGATGAGAAGCGACTCACCTTCAATAAATCTGAAGCAGAAATTTGCATTATTTGAAAGCCGGTTATCAAGATCTCCGTTTACCCTTGCATAAGGAATTTCTTCCAATACTCTTTTAATAAGTCTGTCACGGAGTCTGCTTTCATAAGCTATCGTATCCTGCAGACCTGCTGCGGCCAGCTCTGTTGCTTTTGCAAATCCTATGATACCGGCTGCATTTGTTGTTCCCGCTCTTCTTCCTCTCTCCTGTGCACCACCGTGTATCAGATTCGATAATTTAACTCCGCTCCTTATGTAAAGGAATCCGATTCCCTTAGGGCCGTTTATCTTGTGTGCACTTGTTGAAAGCATGTCTATATTTAATTCGTCTACATTGATCGGAAGATGTCCGAATGCCTGAACCGCATCAGTATGGAAATATATTCCGTGAGACTTTGCTATCTCGCCGATCTTTCCTATAGGTTCGATCGTTCCGATCTCATTATTGGCAAACATTACTGTTATCAGGATAGTTTCCGGTCTGATGGCTTTTTCAACATCTTCCGGATTAACTCTTCCATACTCATCAACATCAAGATAAGTTACTTCAAAGCCATGCTTTTCAAGAAATTCACAGGTGTGCAGTACTGCATGATGCTCGATCTTTGTTGTAATGATATGGTTTCCTTTTTCCCTGAGCGCATCGGCGACACCCTTTATCGCCCAGTTATCAGACTCGCTTCCGCCGCCTGTAAAATATATCTCGTTCTCCTTTGCGCCGATGAAATCCGCAATAGCTTTTCTGGCCTCTGAAACTTTCTTTGCGATGTTTCCCGCAAACTTATATGCACTCGAAGGATTTCCGTATTCTATTGAAAAATACTCTTTCATTGCTTCGAAAACTTCCGGTGCTACCTTTGTAGTTGCTGCATTATCCAAATATATTTCTTTACTCATATCGCTGCCCTCTTATTACCTATTTTTATGATAGGTATTATATATTTATATTCCTATCTTGTCAATAGGTTTTTAACAACAAAAAAACCGCCCAAAAATAGGCGGTTTCGTTCCTAAATAAAAAAACGCAATTAAAAACCGCCTGTGTCAATACAGAAACACAGGCAGCAACACAGTCTCCGTTAACTTCTTCCATACTGCATCGGCAAAGATCCTGTGTGATTCCTCGTCAAGATGTTCGTTATCTATATCACTGGGTGCGGCATAATCGGAAGCTGCAAGGAAATTCACACCTCTTCTTTCAGCAATCCTTCTGTATACCTCTTTGAGTCTCTTACTTGTATCAACAGACTCGATTCCAAACTCCGGATCCTTTTCCGGTCTCCATACATCCTCCCCCAGCTCAATCGGAGAAACAAGAAGTATTTTTTCATCCGGCAGATATTTCTGAATAATATCCAGACATCGTTCTATTCCTCTTCCGATAGTATGTGCCGAAACATTATAAACACTCTTGCAGTCATTTGTTCCGAGCATGATTATCGCATAATCGATCGGATACTGACTCTCAAGGATCAGCGGAAGTGTTGCTACTCCTTTTCTTCCGGCCCTGAGTTCATCCTCGAATACGGTAGTCCTGCCGCAAAGTCCTTCTTCAATAACTCTTATATCATCACTCTTATTATCTAATATGCTTGTCCACCTTACTCCCCACGGATACCTTTCAAAAGGTGATGTTCCCGGAATAAGTCCCCATGTATTTGAATCTCCAAAGGCAAGAATTTTTTTCATATCACACCTCCACGCTGTTCCATTAAACAAATGATAAAGACAGGTATCGGATCAATTAATTCTTATCCTTTACCTGTCTTTAATCTTAAAGCATATTAAACTGAGTGTCTAATTTCAAAAAATTATCATCTGTTATATTTTTTAACTATAACAGGCTTATCCTGCCGTTTTCCAATTTAAACCTGACATCCGCGATCTTTTTCAGTTCCTCGTCATGACTTGCAATCACAACCGCTTTACCTTTTTGCGCCAGTTCTTTAAAAATATCAATAATGATCTTCCTGTTATTGCTGTCAAGATCATTTGTAGGTTCATCCGCAATAACAAGCTCCGGTTCAGAATAGATCGCCCTGGCAACACATAATCTCCTGAGCTCTCCCCCGGAAAGTTCAGACGGATATTCATCTTTAAGCTCATATATTCCCAGCTTTTTTAATATTATTTCAGGTTCTCCCCTCCTG
>CAJORC010000210.1 GCA_905236615.1 uncultured Lachnospiraceae bacterium | reverse complement strand
ACCAGAGTATTGAGCGGTATAGCTCTGGTAATTATATTGGCAGGTGTGCTATATGAGGGAGGGTACTTTTTGTGGACCCTCCTATTGTTTGCCTCTCTTGTAGGACTGATCGAATTCTACAGAGCGGTGCATGGGGTGAAGATAGGTCAGCCTTTCAAAATGGGCGCCCTTGAAATAGCCGGTGTAGTTACAACATTTGCATATTATCTGCTTATGTGTATCAGTGAAAGGAAAGAATATCTTTTTTACATTCTGGTAATTTCACTGGTCTTTTATATGATCATATATGTAATTTCTTTCCCAAAACATGAGACAGCTGAATGTATGCAGGTATATTTTGGGGAAATATATGTGAGCGTTATGCTCTCATTTATTTATTTGCTGTGGAAAATTGGCGGAATACGTTATACGGTTCTGATTTTTATAAGTTCATGGGTATGTGATACCTGCGCATACTTTACGGGCAGGGCTTTTGGAAAGCATAAGCTGGCTCCGGTTCTGAGTCCGAAAAAATCCATTGAAGGTGCAGTCGGAGGAGTGTTGGGAGCATGTCTGATAGGCGGTCTTTATGCTTATTTTATCTCGTTACCGGTAATTGCAACTGCTCTTATATGCGCTTTTACAAGTATAGTCTCCCAGTATGGAGATCTTTTTGCATCTGCGATAAAGAGAAACCACGATATAAAGGATTACGGAAGCCTGATTCCGGGACATGGTGGAATACTTGACAGATTTGACTCTGTAATAATTACAGCTCCTTTTATTTATATTCTTTGCGAGGTGATCATTAAATGAAAAAAATAGTGCTTCTGGGCTCTACAGGTTCAATTGGAACGCAGACTCTTGATATTGTAAGGAATTATAAGGATGAGCTTTCCTGCATTGCGATCGCTGCGATGAAAAGCGTTGGAAAGATAGAAGAACAGGTAAGGGAATTTCACCCTGAATATGCTGTTATGTATGATGAGCGGGCGGCTGAAGAACTCAGGGAAAAGATCAGGGATACCGATACAAAGGTTTTATCCGGAATGGATGGACTTACAGAGATCGCTACTCTTCCGCAGGCAGACATCGTAGTGGGTGCAATAGTCGGAATGATAGGTATACGTCCGACACTTGCTGCAATAAGAGCCAAAAAAGATATAGCACTTGCTAACAAGGAGACGCTTGTTACGGCGGGACATATCATTATGAAAGAGGCAAAGGAGGCAGGGGTAAAAATACTTCCTGTGGACTCTGAGCACTCCGCGATATTCCAGTCGATGCAGGGCGAGGAGCATGAGAAAATAGAAAAGATACTTCTGACGGCGTCCGGTGGTCCGTTCAGGGGCAGAAAGAGGGAAGAGCTTTCAGAAATGACAGCTGCAGAAGCTCTGAAGCATCCTAACTGGGATATGGGACCGAAGGTTACGATAGACTCATCAACCCTTGTAAATAAGGGACTTGAAGTTATGGAGGCACACTGGCTTTTCGATGTTGACTATGACAATATTGAAGTGCTTGTACATCCTGAAAGTATCGTTCATTCAGCGGTTCAGTATACGGACGGGGCTGTTATGGCGCAGCTTGGGGTGCCGGATATGCATCTTCCGATACAGTATGCGCTTTTCTATCCGCATAGGATGCCTTTGGACAGAGAGAGGCTTGACCTTGCAAAAATTGCATCTTTGAAATTTGAAAAGCCCGACATGGAAACATTCAGGGGACTTAAGCTCGCTTTCAGGGCAGCAAAGACCGGCGGAAGCCTGCCGACTGTATTCAATGCGGCTAATGAGCTTGCGGTCAGAAGATTCCTTAAGGGCGAGATCAAATATCTTGAGATCACAGATGTGATAGAGTGGGCTATGGATGAACATAAGCTTATAGCAGATCCGACACTTGATGAGATTTTTGAAATAGAAGAAAACTTTGAAAGAAGAGACTTTTGAAGTAAGAGAGGCTTTTTATAAGTGCTGATCAAGTTAATTTTATTTTTAGTTATTTTTTCAGTAATAGTTCTGGTTCACGAGGGCGGACACTGTGTTATCGGAAAGAGAAGCGGTATAAATGTAGTGGAGTTCTCGATAGGACTGGGACCGACTATATGGGGCTTTGAAAGAGGCGGAACGAAATATTCGATCAAGGCGCTTCCTTTTGGCGGGCTCTGTCAGTTTGAAGGAATGGATCCGGATGATGATGAGGCAGAGATAAGTGAGCATTCCATGCTGAATGCTCCGATCTGGTCGAGGATTGCCACTGTTGCCGCAGGACCGGTCATGAATTTTGTCCTTGCTTTCTTCCTTGCGCTTTTTGTAATCGGAAGCATGGGTTATGATGAGCCGGTGATAAGCGGTGTCATGGAAGGATATCCTGCTGCTGAAGCAGGGCTGCAGCGCGGGGACAGGATCGTAAAGATCGGTTCAAAGAATATTGACGTTTACAGAGATATAAGCCTTTACATGCTTCTGAATGAGTCAAAAACCGCAGTGATCACCTTTGAAAGAAATGGTGAAAGACAGACGGTAAGCGTCACACCGAAGTTAGACGAGGAGTCGGGACGATATCTTTTCGGACTTTACGGCGCGGAAGAGAGGGTTAAGGGTAATGCCCTTGACACTATTCATTACAGCATCGTAGAAGTGAGATACTGGATAGAGGCAACATGGAAAAGTCTGGGAATGATCTTTGCCGGACGGATAACAATGGATGATGTTGCAGGTCCGGTCGGAGTTGCGCAGACTGTCGGGGAAGTTTATGATGCTTCGAAAAGCAGCGGCGTATTTTATATATGGATAAATATGATGGAACTTACCATACTTCTTACGGCAAACTTAGGAGTAATGAACCTTCTTCCATTGCCGGCGCTTGACGGCGGACGTCTTGTTTTCCTGCTTATAGAGCTGATAACAAGACGAAAGGTAAACCGAAGTGTGGAGGCAGTCATACATTTTGTGGGGATGTGTGTATTGCTGGTATTTATGGTATTCGTCATGTACAACGATGTCTCAAAATTTTTTAGGTGAAATTTGTTAGTTAGTCCAAGCGGGATGTTGATGAATCCGGACATAGCGGAGGTGGAGTATAAAAAATGAAGTGTGGAAAATGCGGAAAAAAAATTGAAGCGGATTCGGATTT
>CAJORC010000209.1 GCA_905236615.1 uncultured Lachnospiraceae bacterium | reverse complement strand
TCTCAGTGGCTTGCAGGTTGAAAGTTTGTTCTTGAGCGGTTCGCGATGGGGTTGAGAATTATTCGTTGGAATGATTTTTCTATTTATTGTAAGATTTCCGTCTGATAATATGAGTTCTTAAAATATTTTCAGAGGAGGATAGCAAAATGTCGGTTAACAAGGATGAAAAAAGAGGAACCTGGAAGGTTTCAGTGTACTACCGAGATTACGAGAACGTGGCACATAGAACAACAAAGAGAGGATTTGCAACAAAACGTGAAGCCATTGAATGGGAACGAAAATTTGTAATTCTTAAATCTAGATGTACGGGAAAGCTTTTTAGAGATTTTTGGGAAAACTATAAGGAGGATATAAAGTATAAAGTTAGAAAAAGTACGTGGGATACCAAGGAGCATGTAGTTCGTACAAAGATACTTCCATACTTTGGCGATATGAAGCTGGATATGATTAAGCCGAGGGATATTATAAAGTGGCAGAAACATGTTACACAGACAAATAGAGAAGATGGTAGTGATTATTCAGCCTCCTATTACAGAACTATTCAGTCACAGCTGAGTGCTATTTTTAATCATGCAGTAAGATATTACGATTTGGAGTCAAATCCGGTAAAGAAGGTGTTGCCAATATCTGGAGGGCGACCGCAGGAATTTCACTATTGGAAGAAAGAAGAGTTCGATGCATTTATTTCATATGTTCCCAAAGAATCTATTTTTTACTATGCATTTGAAATACTTTATTGGTGCGGAGTCAGAGAGGGAGAGTTATTTGCTTTAACGCCAGGGGATTTTGATTTTAAGAATAAGTCTCTCGTGGTTAATAAATCTTATACGGTTGTGAAAGGGAAAGCGATTGTTAGTCTGCCTAAAACTCAAAGTGGTATTAGAACGGTGACTATTCCTATATTTTGAATGGTTCTTCGTGTGATGAGATTGTTTCAATAGGGAACGAAGACATTATAATAAAGAAAGACGAGATGCTTGTTTTATCGTTCTCTAAAATAGTACTGAGAATCAGCAGAAAGAAAGGAAGGCACAGGAACGTTTTTTCAGAAGCAGAAACGTATATCTGTGTTGAAGCACTGGATAAAAAGAAGATACACGAATACAATAATCTACCGTCGGAAAGATGGAATGAAAGCTCCGATCTTATTAAGAAAATACTGGGAAAAACCGGTGAGAATATAAATATCGAGGCTCCGTTTCACTGTGATTATGGATGAAGCAGATGTTTTTGAAGGAAATAAAATAAATTTGTTCATTTACATAGTTTCCTGCGAGTGCTATATTATCTCATGGATGGTATTCGCAAGAAACTATACCTTTTTTAAAACTATTTTTAACTCAACGGTCTGAAAATGAGAACAGCATGACGTAGCTTGTATCAGTGATCGAAAGATTTTGAACAGGACTCGTGTCACCTTCGGAAAAGGAGGTGGTGTCATGAAGGTTGGATTTGTAGGAGCCGGCAAGGTCGGATTTTCACTTGGGAAAATGTTTGAGCTTGCGGGTAAAAGCGTTACGGGCTATTACAGCCGATCGCCGCATTCTGCAGAAGAAGCAGCAGATTTTACACATTCAAAATTTTACAGCGACATAAATGAATTGATCAATGAAAGTGATACGATTTTTCTGACAGTTCCCGATGATGCCATTGAGGGCGTCTGGGACGAGATCAGAACTTACGATATTACTGATAAATTGATATGTCATTGCAGCGGTTCTTTATCATCAGAAGTATTTTCAGATATTGAGAAAACCGGATCGTATGGTTTCTCAATCCATCCATTACTGGCGATATCTGACAGATATCAATCATACCGGTATCTTCCACAAGCTTTATTTACAATTGAAGGAAATAACAGAAAGACAGACGATATTTGTGCGTTCATGAAAGAATGCGGGATAAACATCGAACTGATCGACAAGAATGTAAAAACGCGCTATCATGCAGCAGCTGTCATGTGTTCAAACCTTGTGGTTGCTTTGATAGACTCTGCGCAGGATGAGTTGCGCGCATGCGGTTTCCGGGATGAAAATCTTGGCAGGGCTGTAGAACCGTTGATAAGCGGAAATATAAAAAATGTTTTTGCATCGGGAACGGTAAATGCACTTACAGGACCGGTCGAGAGAAACGATCTTGGAACTGTGGCAAAACATTTGGATATACTCGAAGGGACAGACAGGGATATTTATAAGATCCTCTCAAATAAGCTTATTTCAATTGCAAAAATAAAGCATGATGATTGTGATTACAGCGGTATGGAAAAACTACTTGAAGACTGAAAGGATGGAAAAAATTGAAAAACACAGTTACGACTTTGCAGCAGATGAAAAATGATGGCAGGAAGATCAGCATGCTCACATGCTACGATTACACAACTGCATGCCTCATGGAAGAAGCGGGGATCAATGCCATACTTGTCGGGGATTCACTCGGAATGACGATGATGGGATACAGTGATACTCTCCCTGTCACGGTAGAAGATATGATCCATCACTGCGCAAGTGTATCGAGAGGACTTAAGAATACTTTTCTTGTGGCAGATATGCCGTTTATGTCTTATCAGGCTTCTGTAACAGATGCTGTCAGAAATGCAGGCAGACTTATAAAAGAAGGCCATGCACAGGCGGTTAAGCTTGAAGGAGGAGCAACTGTCTGCAGCCAGATACGCGCAATTGTCAGATCTGATATTCCGGTAGTTGCACACATCGGATTAACACCCCAGTCAGTTAACGCCTTTGGCGGTTTCAAGGTTCAGGGGAAAGATGAGCAGAGAGCGCTTCAGCTTATACGTGATGCAAAAGCTGTGGAGGCAGCGGGAGCATTTATGGTGACTCTTGAGTGTGTTCCGGAAAAACTTGCATCTATAATTTCAAGAGAACTTTCGATTCCTACAATCGGAATAGGTGCCGGTGCAGGCTGTGACGGTCAGGTGCTTGTATATCAGGATATGCTTGGAATGTTTTCAGGGATCAGTCCTAAGTTTGTAAAGCGTTTTGCCAATATCGGAGAGGATATGAAGAATGCATTCAGGGCTTATGATGAAGAAGTCAAGGCGTGCACTT
>CAJORC010000208.1 GCA_905236615.1 uncultured Lachnospiraceae bacterium | reverse complement strand
TTGAAGTTTTATTGGAAATCTATTTTTGATGTCTTTGATTTACATAATTATATTATGTCTACCAACAATAAATGAGCCACAAACCCCGTCCCCGTGGTTCATTGTGGCTCATATAATATTCGTATAATTTATATTATGCGAATAATTAGATATAGTTCGTTAAACTCAACTGCTCTTTGGAAACCGCTTTTCCAAACGAATTTCTTCTCTATTTACTTACGATTTATGAGATAAAATCTGACATAAAAATGGCTTATTTTTACTTAAATGAAAAAATCAATGAAAAAATGAAAAAAATCTCCACAGCTTTAAAACTGCGGAGATTTAATTATCATTATAATACTTTGCTCAAGAATGATTTTGTTCTTTCATTCTGAGGATGTGCAAAAAACTCTTCCGGAGAATTCTCTTCGATAAATTTTCCTCCGTCAAGGAACATTACACGGTTGGCAACCTCACGGGCAAATCCCATTTCGTGTGTAACCACTATCATGGTCATTTTCTGCTCTGCAAGGTCTTTCATAACGTTGAGAACCTCTCCGACCATTTCAGGATCAAGCGCTGATGTAGGCTCATCAAAAAGCATTACATCCGGTTCCATGCAGAGAGCTCTTACGATCGCAATTCTCTGCTGCTGTCCTCCGGAAAGATTTGACGGGAAATCATTTGCCCTGTCTTTCAGGCCAACCTTGTCTAAAAGCTCAAATGCCTTGGCCTGAGCCTCTTCCTTTGATTTTCCCTGAAGTTTGACAGGTGCGCAGATCAGATTGTTCATTATTGTCATGTGCGGGAAAAGGTTAAACTGCTGAAAAACCATTCCCATTTTCTGCCTGTGCTTGTCAATATCGGTATCCGCCGTGCAGATATCTGTACCTTCAAAAATAATATGTCCGCCTGTAGGCTCTTCCAGTCTGTTTAAGCATCTGAGAAATGTGGACTTTCCGGATCCCGAAGGACCGATAACACAAACTACATCGCCCTTATAGAATTTCGCATCAATTCCATCGAGTATATTTACTTTGTCGAATTTCTTTTCAAGCCCTTTGACTTCGATCAGAGGCTTGTTGGTATTAACGCTTGTCATATTTATGCAGCCTCCGTTCAATTAATTTTACTACCTGTTCCATAAGAAGCACTAAAAGAAGGTATATCAGTGCTACGGCAATAAGCGGCATAAATGCCGAATAGGTACGGCTTCTGATGATATCTCCGCCCTTTGTGAGATCCTCGAGGGCAATATAACCTGCAACAGAAGTCTCTTTTAAGAGGGCTATAAACTCATTCAGGAGCGTCGGAACGACATTTTTAATCGCCTGAGGCATGATAACCGTAAGCATGGTCTGCTTATAGGAAAATCCAAGTGAACGGCCTGCTTCGTACTGTCCGCGGGGAATAGCCTGTATACCCGAACGGAATATCTCGGCCTGATAAGCTCCGGAGTTTATTCCGAATGCTAATATTGCAACCAGAGATTTATCAATTCTCACGCTTCCGAAAATTACAAAATAAATTATCATCAGCTGAACTACAACCGGTGTACCGCGGATAACAGTCAGATAAAGGCTGCATATTGCGTTTGCTATTTTGTATTTGCCTGTCCCCTGATATGCGCCCCTTATCATGGCTATTACGAAACCGATAAGAAGTCCCAGAAGTGCTGCAAAAAAAGTTATCTTTAAGGTCACAAGAAGACCGTTGAGAAGGTATCTCCAACGGTCATCATTGACGAAATTCAATATAAACTGGCTTTGTAAGTTTTCTAACATCTTTTAAAAATTCCTTAATTATTCGCTTTTAATATACTTGGCAACGATACCATCAATGGTTCCGTCTTCCTTAAGCTTTGCAAGAGCTGTGTTGAGCTTGTCAAGGAGATCTTTGTTATCAAGTGATACGCAGATAGCGTACTCTTCTTCTGCATAAGCTGAGTCAAGGAGCTTTAAGCCTTCGTTCTCTGAAACATAAACCTTTGCAGGCTCGTTATCGATGATAACAGCGTCAACCTTTCCCTGTGAAAGTGCCTGAACAGCTTCCATACCCTTGCTGTAACGCTCGATATTTCCATCGCCGTAATCGCCTGATGCATAAATATCACCTGTTGTTCCTGTCTGAACACCGATGATCTTTCCTGTAAGACCGTCGATATCGCTGATATCAGAATCTTCCTTAACGATAACAGCCTGTTTAGCACTTGCATAAGTATCAGTGAAGTTTACGCTCTGCTTTCTTTCTTCGGTAACTGTCATTCCTGCCATACCGAAATCAGCTTTTCCGCTGGTTACTTCAGGAATAACCGAATCAAATGCTATATCTTCTATCTCAAGTTCGCAGCCGAGCTCTTTTGCTAATGCTGCAGCTATCTCAGCGTCAATTCCGACGATTTTATCATTATCATGATACTCGTAAGGCGGGAACTCAGCATTTGTTGCCATTACAAGCTTTCCGCCTGTAGGAGCGGCCTCTGATGCTGCTGAAGATGCTGATTCTGAAGCGGCTGCCTCTGATGAAGCTGCAGGAGCTTCTGATGCTTTCTCGCTCGGAGCTGTTGAAGCGGTATTTGAACCACATGCGCAAAGTGACATAACCATAGCAGCTGCCATGATCGCAGAAAAGATTTTCTTTTTCATTTTACAATTCCTCCTCTAATAACGCCAGTTGTTATCTGACATAATGTTGTCGGATGTCCGTTTTTGCAACGCCGTTGCTCAAATCTGATGATTTGGCATCCGGCGGCAAAAAAGGCTCCTCTAATAACGCCAGTTGTTATCTGACATAATGTTGTCGGATGTCCGTTTTTGCAAAAACTACCACATACTATTAAAACGCATCAATTAAAATCCGTCAAGTAGAAAATGTATATTTATGCAAATATGTCTGAATAATACTGAAAAATATTTAGAAATCGGTTTTTTCGGGGATACACTTTTCCAAGTCTTCTTTTGGGATTTTCATGAAAATATCAAGCAATAGGGCCACCATCATATCGGGAACTGAAAAGAAACCTACTATCAGATAGCCGAGCATAAAAAATACAAGAAGTATCAGGGCAAGGTGCATCCAGAATATATCGCTTTTCTTTCCGGATGAAAGTACATCCTGTGATGATTTCAGGAAAGAATAATAACGGGCTATATTGTTTATCATATTCAATGCGCCAATAACAATTAAAATTATTATTATTTTTTCCATTGACCCTACCCTTTTCTCCTCTGTCCCGGAATCACCTTTAACCTTAATATCATAACATAAAGAGAATCCGTTTTAGAATTACATACCGGTATAATTAATACAAATTTAACCATTTTAATGCCAGCGGAATCCATTGCGAGCAGGATTCTCTGACATTATCCGGAGCAGCGTCGGAAGTCATGCTGTCAGCAGTTGCGAGTCCGTGATTTCCTTCCGGGAAAACATGCAGTTCAAAAGGTATCATATATTTCCGTAAAGTGATTGCAAATAAAAGTGAGCCCTCGACCGGAACTGAGCCATCGGCATAGGTATGCCAGATAAAGGTCTTCGGAAAATCTTTATTTACCATCTTCTCTATTGAAACTTTTTCCTTGAGTTCATCGAACTGATTTCCGAGAAGATTCCTGAATGAATCAATATGTCCGCGCTTTCCGGAAGTTGTTACAGGATATGAAAGAATAAGCTTATTCGGACGGATCAGCTCCGGATCATCAATCTGCAGATAATCCTTCAAAAACGGTTCTTTCCAGCATGCGCCGAGCATGGACGCCAGATGTCCGCCTGCTGAAAAACCGACTAAAATAATACGGTCAGGATCTATATGCCATTCATCTGCATTTCTGCGAGCCATGAGAATTATTCTGGAAAGCTCGTAAAGCGCTGTAGGATAATGTGCAGGTGCAACCGAATAGTTCAGTATGGCTGTGCTGTATCCTTCCGCCATGAACTTAAAGGCAACCGGCTCGGATTCTCTCACCGAAAGATGCTCATAACCGCCGCCGGGACAGATTATAACAAGACCTCTTTTCACGGAATTAGGCATTTTAGGCGAATAATCCTGCAGAAAAAACTCTATTTTTGCGTGCTCTGTGGAACCCTCTTCGGATAAATTAAACTCAAGTTTAATCATCTGTCTATCCTTTCGAAATAAACACCCGACCGCATACTGATGCGACCGGGTATAAGATTAGTTATAGTATTATTACTGTGTGCAGAGGTAATTGTAGATACCAAGAGCATCGGCATGAGCCAATGCAGAGGTACCGTTTTCAAGGAATGCACGGTCTGTGGGGTTATCAAGATAGCACTGCTCAAGAATGATCGTAGTAACACCGCTATTTACACCGTTACGGATGATTCCGTAATAATCACCGTTTAATCCCGTTCTTGTACGGATATTTTTGCAGCTTAAGCCTAATCCTGTTGTCTGCTGGAGGATATAGCTTCCAAGAGCCATTCCTTTTTTATAATGGTTGCCAAATGCAGATGTCCAGATTTCAGTTCCGTTTTTATCGTGGTTTTCGCATGCGTTGAAATGTATGCTTATGAGATAATCAGCTCCGACAGATTTTGCAAAATCAGCACGCTCCTGAAGTGTAAGGTCTGTGTCTGATGTGGTTCTGGTAAGCTCAACTTTAAGATCGGGAACCTGTGAAAGCTCATCTTTTATCTGCTGTGAAAGCTGAAGTGTCAGATCCTCTTCCTTGTAAGGCTCGTAAGCTGCGCCCTTTTTTGTTTTTGTGGCGTTTCCGTGACCGGGATCAAGAACGATCGTGGTTGCGAATGCGTTTGTTGTGAATCCTACTGTTAAAAGACATGATACTACTGAACAAAGTAACGTTTTTTTCCAAAATTTAAGAACCATTTTTATACTCTCTCCCTA
>CAJORC010000207.1 GCA_905236615.1 uncultured Lachnospiraceae bacterium | reverse complement strand
ACACACAGAATATAAAGAGTTATATAAAATGATTCCTTATCTGGTAACAATGTTCGTACTTGTGATTACAAGCATGAGAAACAAGCGCGAAAACCAGCCGCCAAAGAATCTTGGAATCAATTATTTCCGTGAGGACAGATAAAATTAATGAGGTAATAGAAATGAATTGTCTTGAAGAAAGAATAGTAAAAGACGGTGTTGTAAAAGAAGGTAATATCTTAAAAGTTGACAGCTTTTTGAATCATCAATTGGATGTAGAGCTTTTTGATGAGATGGGTAAAGAGTGGGCACGTAGATTTGAAGGTGTGGAGATTAATAAAATACTCACTATTGAAGCTTCCGGCATAGGTATCGCATGTGTTGCAGCAAGGCATTTTAATGCACCTGTAGTATTCGCAAAGAAATCTCACAGTATAAACCTTGATGGTGAGATGTACACCGCAGAAGTTGAGTCTTTTACGCATAAAAATAAGAACATGGTCATTGTATCCAAGAAGTTCCTTAACGAAAACGACAAAATACTGATCATTGATGACTTCCTTGCAAACGGCTGCGCCCTGCAGGGACTTATATCAATTATCAATCAGGCAGGCGCAACTGTATCTGGAATCGGTATTGCTATAGAAAAAGGTTTTCAGAACGGCGGACAGATCATCAGAAATATGGGATACCGTCTGGAATCCCTTGCTATTGTTGATGAAATGGATGCAAAATCCGGCAATATAATTTTTAGAAAATAAATACTTCATATATTTTTTAGATACCTTGTGGAATATGCACAAAACAGTTGCAAAGTGTATTATTATATTGTAAAATATACATAACATACGAAAAGCCCACTGGAGGATTAATAGGGCGATTCCACTAACGAGGAGGTATCACTATATGAACGTTTATACCACTGACAGGATTCGTAACGTAGCACTGCTTGGCCATGGCGGCTCCGGGAAAACAAGTCTCGTTGAAGCCATGGCGAAAATATCCGGTCTTACAACACGTCTTGGCAAAGTTGAAGATGGCTCGACTATCAGCGACTATAGCAAAGAAGAACAGAAAAGAAAGTTTTCAATCAGCACATCCATTATTCCAATCGAGTGGGACAATACCAAGTTAAATATTTTTGATACTCCGGGCTACTTTGACTTTGTTGGTGAAGTTGAAGAAGCTATGCATGCTGCAGCTTCAGCTATTATCGTTATAAACGGAAAAGCAGGAGTTGAAACAGGTGCGAAGAAAGCATGGAATTTATGCGAAAAATACAATCTTCCGAGACTTATCTATGTTTCAAACATGGATATCGATAACGCAAGTTTCAAGAATGTTCTTGAAGAACTGACAGAACTTTACGGAAAGAAGATCGCTCCTTTCCATTTCCCGATTCGTGAAAATGAAAAATTCGTCGGCTATGTCAACGTTCTTGCAGAGAAAGCTTACCGCTGGAATGACAAGGGCGAGGCAGTCGAGTGTGAAATTCCCGATTATTCAAAGGATAATCTGGAAGTATATAGAAGTTCACTGATGGAAGCTATCGCTGAAACATCAGAAGAATTTATGGACAGATATTTTAATGGTGAAAACTTCACAGAAGCTGAGATGAGAGCAGCACTTCATGCAAGTGTATGTGACGGCTCGATTGTTCCCATGACAATGGGTTCAAGTACACTCGTTCAGGGAATATATACACTTCTTGATGACTGTGTAAAATATCTGCCGAGTCCTGAGGGACGTAAGGTTTCAGGTATCAATACCGCAACAAATGAGCTTTTCGAAGCTGATTATGATTTCTCAAAGCCGAAATCAGCTATAGTATGGAAGACCATTATCGATCCGTTTATCGGTAAGTATTCAATCTTTAAGGTAAATTCCGGCGTATTTAAGACCGGAGATACAGTTTATAACGAGAAGAGGGATGCCGAGATAAAGATCGGAAAGATGTACTGCCTTCAGGGTTCCAAGGCTATTGAAGTTAATGAACTTCATGCCGGTGATATCGGAGCTCTGGCAAAGCTTAATGTTACAAAGACAGGCGATACACTTTCAACCAAGGCAATGGCCATTACTTATCCGAAGCTTCTTATTTCAACTCCTTATACCGCTATGCGTTATAAGCCCGTAAATAAGTCAGATGTGGATAAGATTTCACAGGCTCTTGCAAAGATGACAGCTGAAGATCTTACGCTCAGAAATATCAACGATGCTGAAAATCACCAGACACTTCTTGTAGGTATCGGTGAGCAGCAGATTGAGATTGCAAAGGCTAAGCTTGAAAACGAATATAAGGTTCAGATAGAGCTTTCAAAGCCGAAGGTTGCATACAGAGAGACTATCCGCGGAAAGTCCGATGTAGAAGGAAAATATAAGAAGCAGACTGGCGGACATGGTCAGTATGGCGATGTTAAGATGACTTTCGAGCCTTCGGGAGATTTCACAAAGCCTTATATCTTTGAAGAGAAGGTAGTTGGAGGAGCAGTTCCGAAGAACTTCTTCCCTGCAGTAGAAAAAGGTCTTGCTGATTCCGTAAATAAGGGACCTCTTGCCGCATATCCCGTAGTAGGAGTAAAGGCAACCCTTTATGATGGATCTTATCACCCTGTTGACTCATCTGAGCAGTCGTTCAAGACAGCTGCAAAGATGGCGTTTAAGGATGGATTCCTGAAAGCAAATCCGATACTTCTTGAGCCTATCATGTCACTTAAAGTTACTGTTCCGGATGAATTTACCGGTGATATCATGGGTGACTTGAATAAGCGCCGCGGAAGAGTTCTCGGAATGACACCTACCGATACCGGAAAGCAGACCGTGATCGAAGCTGAAATCCCTGAGTCAACACTCTATGGATACAGCACAGACCTCAGATCGATGACCGGTGGTATGGGTGATTTCTCCTATGAATTTAACCGTTACGAGCAGGCTCCGAGTGATGTTCAGGCACAGGAGATTGAAGCACGAAAGGATAAGTTAGTTGATTCAGCCGAAGATTGATGATGAAATTTCTCAGGTTGATGAAACCGGGGAAATTCCGGTAAGTGAAAAAACTGCCGTCAATTTTATGGAATTAGTTGAATATGCAGCCGTGATGATAAGCGGCTGCATATTTATTTACTTTGCGTCAAGCTGGACAAGTCCGCGCTATCCGTATGCCTACGGATATGACTCGGCATGGTACTCGCTTGTGGGGCGTGCTATCGTCGCAGGAAAAGTGCCTTATAAAGATTATTTTGACCTGAAAGGACCTACGCTCTTTTTTTATGAAGCAGTAGGGCAGGTTTTGATCAAAAACCGAGGCGGAATTTTTCTTATTCAGTGTATTTCTATTGCAGCTGCAGTTTTATTTATTTATAAGATCATGAGGCTCTATAATAACAGGGTATGGACTGTTATTTCGCTTCTGATCTTCTATGCATGCTATTATTCGCTGCTCTGGGGCGGCAATACTGCGGAGGAATTTTTTCTGCCCTTAAATTTTGCATCAATTTATCTGGGGCTGAAATTCCTGAAAGAAAAGAATTATTCGGAAATAAACAGCAGTTCTTTTTTGATCGGACTCTGCTTTTTTATAATTTTCTGGGGAAAAATGACGGTTGCGGCTCCGATAATAGCAATTGTCATTACTGTATTTATCTATCTGGCAAGGGAAAAAGAATGGAGTGAGATTGCGGCATCCGCAAAGTATTTTATATTTGGAGGCCTTTCGGTATCTGCTCCGATCTTTGCATATTTCGCCATGCGCGGAGCTCTGGCGGATATGGTCAAATGCGTATTTGTTCTGGGATTTAAGCGCGGAACGGATCTCTATGAGGGCTATTCACTTTCATGGGAAAAGATGCTTATCATCTGCCCGCTTTGCCTGATATTCGGACTTTTCTTATGGACAAAAAAGAAAACTGTTCTTTATAAGAAAATTCTGATGACTGTTATGCCGATTGTAATTTATATCCTGCTTCATCTCGGAACACCGTTCGACTATTATTTTATAATCGAGCTTCCGCTTCTTATCTGTTTTCTTGCATTTCTGCCTGAACTGACAACAAAGCTTAAACGAAAGAAAAACTATATAATAAGGGCCGGCATATCAGCTGTGATTTTTATTGCAATTCTTGTTTTTTATATTCCGCCGGCATATGAAAAAAATGAGGAAAACAGCTTTATCTATGATAATGATGACGGTTATACAAAGATAGAGGCAATAAAGGCTATTGATGCCCAGATACCGGAATCTGAGAAAAACGAGCTTTATAATCTTGAGTCAGGCATGATATACTATGAGGTGCTTCAGACATTTCCCACGAATAAATATGCTGTGAATTGTCCGTATTTTCTGCATCTCTTTCCTGAGATTAAAACAGAGATACTTCAAAAACTTGAAAATGATAAACCGCATTGGATCATTTCGGAAGATATGAATTCTTTTGATGATGAAGATATAAGAAAATACGTTTTTACGAACTATATGCTTGTTGATAAAAATGAAGCAGAAGAATTGTACTGGAGGATTAAGTAATGAAAGAGATTCCCAATATTACAAAAGAATGTGCTAAGCACGTTTTCGAATCAAAATTTATGAACGTTTTTGACCTTCAATATGCTGAAGGAAAGCACTATTTTGATGCAACAAGGCGTGATTTTGACAGACTTGTGGCTGTAAAGTCGGATGAAGAATTTAAGAAAATGATTCCTGATGCGGTGAGCTGCTTTGTAGTAATCGACAGGGAGGGAGAGGAACCTAAGCTTCTGCTTGCCAAAGAGTTCCGTTATCCCACAGCGCATTTTATCCTTGGTGTTCCTGCAGGACTTATAGATAAAGAAGACTCGGAAGGTGATGCCGAAACTGCGATAATAAATGCAGCTAAAAGAGAGATCAGGGAAGAAACAGGTATAAATGTCGGAGAAAACGATACGATAAAAATAGTTAATCCGCTGGTATTCAGTTCACCCGGATTAACGGATGAAAGTAATGCACTTGTTCTGGTTGTTCTGCATCCCGAAGAGAAGCTTGCTCTTACTCAGGAGGGAGCTGAGGGACAGGAATTCTTTAATGGTTTCTCGATAATCAGTAAGGAAAAAGCCCTTGAACTTATCAAAAACGGACGCGACGACAGCGGTGTATTCTATTCGGTATACACATGGATGGCATTGGTATATTTTGCAATGGATATGTGGAAATAAAGAGATAAGAACAAAGAATCCAGCAAAGCTGGATTCTTTGTTCTCATTTTGACTGGATTGATGCCGGAAATATTCTTTTCAATATTCTGCTGTTGTGAATTAAAAATACCGCAGCAAGAAGGAAAAGATTCGTATAGAATACACCAACAATATAGTAGTTTCTCTCAAGAAGAAATCCGAAAGAGAATCCGAGATAACAGAGGATTCCCAGAATTGCAGCTGCAAGGATAAGGAGCAGTATGTTCTGGAGAGCATTTCTTATAGCAAAAAGGAAATCCATAAAAGATGCATCAAAGTATACAAATCTTCCGACCATAAGACCAAGGTAATACATCATTACCGGACTGTATTCGCTTTCGTCACCGATCCTGTTCAGGCATACCAGGATTATTATTGCATAAAACATTGCAAGCAGCCGGATGGATGCCTTTTCTTCTTTGCTGATCGCTTTAAGTGGTATGATAAATTTATCAAGGATGGTGTTAAGTATGCATGAAAGACATATCAGCAAAAGCAGGATGAAATCCTTTCCGTTTTCCCAGAGAGCCACAAATTCCGCTGCATCGGCGTCGTAGCCAGCAGCTCCCTGTGACAACAGTGTATAAATATGATTAAAAATTATATATGCACAGGAAAATGACAATACTGATGTTCCGGAAATCAGCATTTCGAAGAAGAGCTGAATTCTTTTGGTACAGCCGTCATTAAAAGGTACACTGTCTTCTTTGTTTCGTGTAAAAAATGAAACTACGGATGAAAATCCGGCTATAATCACAATGCAGACTACGATCATCAAAAATGCCGCAAGAAAGAAAAAGAGCTTCTGCGGGATGGTAAAATCAGGGTTGATATAAGATTCTACAGACATTTCTATTTATCTCCTTTATAAAACATAGTTTTATTTCTGACAAAATGACGTCGGATGTCCGTTTTTGCAACGCCGTTGCTCAAATCTTACGATTT
>CAJORC010000206.1 GCA_905236615.1 uncultured Lachnospiraceae bacterium | reverse complement strand
ATGGGACTCATCTATATGAACAATGCCCTTTTTGATAAGGCACTTGATGAATTTGACAAAGCAACAACTATGTCACATTTTTCCGTCGAAGGTACAAATTCCTATAAGGCATACTATAATATTGGCGTAATTCACGAAGTTATGGGAAATATTTCTAAAGCTGCAGACTTCTACAAAAAAGCCGGTGAATATCCACCGGCTCTTGAACGACTGAAAAATATATGAATAGAGGAATAGTCTATTCAATTCCTCTATATTCTGCCTCTCGTCTTATATATTGCAGCATGGGCGGAAGATCCTTCAGTTCAATTCCGCCGCTTCTTAAAAATCCTATCATCTTACTGATATCACGTCTGTAAAGCGGATAATTATGGGCGCTCGGTGCTTTAACCGATCTCACATAATCTGCTCCGAATTCAGATATCAACACCTCTTCTATATATAAAGGTACAGGGATTGTTGCTGTTTCGAAAGGCATATTCGCTGTATTAAAACACCATTTCTTTTTCAAAATATTTCTATTGTTATTCAATGCAAAGAAGATAAACCGCATGATATCTTCCGAGGATGAGTCAGCATATCTGCCGGCTATTTTCTCCGCATCCACCCCAAGTCTTTCAAGTTCTCCGTAGTCACAGTCTTCCTTTCTCTTCCAGCTGTCACGGATGGCATGTATCTCCTTTAGTGATTTCAGATAATCAAGACGCCATTGCTGTTGATCATTTTCATCTTCAGGACAGATATCATATGGATAGAGGTCAAATCCTACCGGAAACGGACAGTTATAATATGTTAATAGAATATCCGGCGTAAAAAGAGTTTCGGCATGATTAAGAATAACTGTAATACCGTTGTATCTGTGAGCTCCGGAATCAAATGTCGACACAAAAAAGCCTTCCGGCAACTCAGTTTTTGCAATCTGCAGGAACTTATCATAATCTTTTCTTGGCATTCCCAGATCTATATCGTCATCCCACGGAATAAAACCATGATGCCGGAATGCTCCCAGTAAAGTCCCGCAATCAGCCCAGTAAGTAAGATTATGCCGTTTACAGATATCATCAAAAAACTCAACTGTTTTTAATGAAGCTGCCCAGTATCGCTTCATACATTCCGTAACTAAGAAATCTCCTCTTAGCTCATCCTGAAAATAATTCTCGTCAAATTCAAATACCATAAAACTTTTCCCCTGAAATGATATTTACTTTTTGCAATTGGTGAAATAGAATTAAATATAGAATTTAATTCGTAGGGGGAGTTCTGCTATGTCTGATAAAAAATCAAAAACAGTTCTTTTATATTATTTTTCATCAAGCGAGCTTTTATCCCACGGTGAAAATGCCTTAAAAAAGATTAGTGATACTCTTGATACCTTTCTCAATTCAAAAGCAAGTCTTTTCATAATCTGGTATCATAACCCCAGATTAGATGATCATTTAAAATCGGATGCACCTGCTGTATGGCAAAGTTATCTGGCACTTCAGGAAAAATTTCTGAAATCAGATATCGGTATCTTAATTAATGACCCCTCAGAAGAGGAGTCATTAATAGAACAGTGCACTGCTTATTACGGAAGCGGCGGATATTTGGCAACTTCATGCTCAACTGCCAGAAAACCTGTAATGATACAGGATATTTCAACGAAATCATCACTGACATACTTGAGTTAATATCTGAATTACAATTTCTTTTTTCAGTCCAGATACCTGCTCAGTCGCCGTTTTGTCTCATTAATTCCTGCCCCGTCAAGCATGCTCCCTACGATATGTCCTTCTTTATCAACAAAGAACGATGATGGAACATACTGTACGGACGATATTGTATCATACAGATCTTCACTTACACGGATATTTATAAAATCAGCTCCGGCATTTTTCAGTATTTTTTCCGCATCCTGAACATTACTATCCATTCCATCGTATACATCACAAACAACAGCTATTAAATTCACATTATCAGGAAGTCCTTTATAGAGTTCAGCATAATCTCCCATCTCAGCAATACACGGTGTACAAAATGTTCCCCATACATGCACAATCGTAATATCGTAATCTGAAAAAATTTCCTGATCAATTTCCCTGTTATCAAGCGTAACAGACTTAAATACCATTTTCCTGTCTGATATTTCTGAAGCCGGAATGTTTATCCTTACTGAATTTCCCGTACTTTCTGTTTCCAAGCTCTCGCTCAGTTCCTGACTTTCATCTGTTTCCGTTGCTTTCTCAGATTTTCCGGCATCTTCCGTTTCCTGATCAGCTTCTGTTTCCCTGATTTCTTCTGATTCCTGAATCTCTTCAGTTTCCAAAAACTCAGATATATCAGATTCACCAGTACTGTCTGCGGCTTCAGCTATTTCCTGACTGTATTCCGTTTCAGGTGTCTTCTCTTCCGTATCAGAAGTATCAGACAGAAATAAAATTCCACCGAATATAATCATTATTATGGTTAAAATTAGTTGAAGCATATCATCTCACAATCTTTTCAAAATCAACTTTGCCATGTTTACAGATCGGGCATATAAAATCATCCGGAAGCTCTTCTCCAACATATTCATATCCACAGATACGGCAGCGCCATATAGTCTCACCTTTTGGAGTAGTACCAACCTTCTCAGGCTTCGGCTTTATATTGTTCTGATAATACTCATAAGTTACAGAAGCAGTATTTGACAATACTTCCATAGCCAGCGGTTCACAAATAAATAAAGTATGTGAGCCAAGATCTACTTCATTCTTTACCTTCAGAGAAAAATACGCATTTGTTCCATCTACAATATAAGGAATTCCATTTTCTGCAATTTTATATGCTTCCTTGGGATATTTTTCATCAAATTTATCAACATCTCTTCCTGACTGAAAACCAAAATGTTTGAAGAGATCAAATTTTGCCTCCTGACTGATTACTGATATGTTACATTCTCCACTTTCCTTGATCATATCATGAGTAAAATTTGCCTTATTTACCGCAATGGATATTGTATTTGGTTCGGAAGCGACCTGTATGGCAGTATTAATAATACAACCATTTTTCTTTTCACCCCTGACCGCCGTACATACAAAAAGACCATAAGATAGCTTATACATTGCTTTTGTATTCATTTCTGCCATATCGACTTCCTCCTTTTCAATAGGTTTTATCTTTATCCCTACTGTTATTGTAGCACATATGACTCATGGTTTTCTGTACCAAAAACAATACCATTTCAGCTATTTTTATTTAAATTCAAAAAAGAGCTGACTCTCGAAGGAATCAGCCCATAATTTATTACTTATTATTCTTTTTTATCAAAGTCAGATGGCAGAATGGATGACATTACATCAGAATATTTTCCACTTTTATTATAGCTGCCTCTGGAGCGTGCCGCTGCGATTGTAATTGCCTGAGCCTTATCATAAATTTTCGAAGCATAAGAATTGTATCCCGCAAAAAGGTTTTTCAACGTGTTAATGTCTGCTTCCTTCAGTTTTTCTTCATCAAGTTCAAGTTTATTACCACTTCCGATAGTTATTCCGACTTTTTCAAGCATTCCTTCCGAAACACTCGTAGTCTTTGTCATCCATACTGCATTCCTCAGTACTTCCTTTGTATTGGATTCAGCTGCCGCTTCAACTGTCTTGTTATAGTTTTCAACAAATGATTTCATACTTTTTATTATACCGTTCCAATCATAATCTTCTTTTTCTATTTCTTCTCCTGTCTTTTCATCTTTAGTTTTTATTAGCTTACTTTCCCAAAGTGAAGACTTCATAAGATTACTGACAGATTTTGCCATAGCGTTTGAGTTACCAACCATAAGTTGCAATTTCTGTGAAGAATCTCTATTTCCGGATGCACCATCTGTCTTCTCTTTTTTATAATATGCCTTGAGAAGTTTCTTATATGAGCCGTTTTTTATCATGGCATAATCCGCCAGACTAAAGGCATCATTTGACGCATTATTTACATTGTTGTTTATGCTAATTCCTGAGAGAAATGAATTTACATTCTGATTGTACTGATCAAAATCAGTATTCATTCCATCATAATAATTACTTTGCGTATATCCTCTGATTGTTGACATTATTCTCACCTCCGTCTGCACTAAACTCATCTTCGCATTTCATGCTTGCTTCGTTAAGTGCGCTTGTACGGATATATGTAAATTCCT
>CAJORC010000205.1 GCA_905236615.1 uncultured Lachnospiraceae bacterium | reverse complement strand
ATAAGACGAACCTCGTTATATGAAAGTCTTGCAAGATCAATGCCTTCATCACGGTTAGCTTCGTGCTTATCAAATTCTACATTACTTCTGTAGTTGGCACGAAGAGCGTCTATTCTCTTATCAATTTCAGCAATTGCAGCCTTATCCGCATCAATAGTATTCTTTACAAGATCAGCTTTTGCCTTAAGTGAAACAAGCTTATTCTTCTCTTTCTCTGATGCCTTGTCAGCCTTCTTATTTACTACATACTCAAGCTCATCTGCATTAAGTTTTGCAGTTTTATGCTTTTCAATGTCCTTGTTGAGCTTCTCACATGCTGCATATCTCTCTGTGTAGATTTTCTCAACAGGAGCAAGATCATCAGCAACTATGAAACCGCCAATAAGATTTACAATATTGAGGTATGAATCTTCGGCTGTCTTTTTCTTGGCTGTAAGATCTGTATGAAGATGGAGTTTCTTATCATCAGCAGCTTCATCATACTCTTTCTTAGCCTTCTCATACTCAGCCTGGTACTCATTCATTTTTTTTCTGAGCTTTGTAAGGTTTGTAACAGTCTTTTTAACATACTTTGGAGCAAGTTCATCAAGAGAAGCACCATAGTACATTGTTTTACCACCAGTCTGACGGTATAACTGTAACAGTGTACGTCCAAATGTAGACTTACCACATCCAGACTCACCAACAAGGCCAAGTGTCTCACCTTCGTAGATATCAAGTGAGATACCATCATTTGCCTTTACATACATTCCCTTTTTGGCAACCGGGAAATACTGTTTTAAGTTTGTAATCTTTAGAAGGACTTTATCATTTTGTGGCATGACGATCCTCCTTTCTAGCATAGAAACATCTTACCTGCTGGCCTTCACGAACCTTGATAAGTGGTGGTTCTTCATTGAGGCACTTCTCTGTTGCATATTTACAGCGAGGTGCGAATTTACATCCCTTTGGAAGCTTAAGTGGGTGAGGTACAGCACCCGGTATAGCATCGAGCTTCTGGTTAGAAGGTGTATCAAGTCTTGGGATTGATATCATAAGTCCTTCTGTATATGGATGTGAAAACTCTGATACATGGAAGATTGTCTCTGCATCTGTGAGCTCAACAACCTGTCCGCAATACATAACTGCAACAGTATCAGCAATCTGTCTGATAACACCAAGATCATGAGTAATGAAAATGATTGAAGTATTATACTGGCTCTTAAGATCATTCATAAGCTTAAGGATCTGAGCCTGAATTGTAACATCAAGTGCTGTTGTAGGCTCATCTGCAATAAGGAGCTTGGGCTTGCAGGCAAGAGCCATGGCAATCATAACCCTCTGTCTCATACCACCTGAAAGCTGATGTGGATACTGTTTTGCAACGATGTGAGGATTAGGAATCTTAACATCTGCAAGCATCTCAACAACTTTTGCAGCAGCCTCTTTTTTGTTCATACCCTGATGGATTATGAACGGTTCGCTTACCTGTCTCTCAACAGTAAAGACAGGGTTTAAGCTTGTCATAGGCTCCTGGAAAATAACTGAGATATCATTACCACGAACCTTGTACATTTCTTTTTCTGAAAGCTTTGTGAGATCTCTTCCATCAAACATGATCTCACCGCTATCGATATATCCATTTCCATCAAGTAGCTGCAGAATACTCATCGCAGATACGCTCTTTCCGGAACCGGACTCTCCAACTACGCCAATGGTCTTTCCTTCATCAACTGAGTAAGAAACGCCATTAACTGCTTTAACTATTCCCTTTTTAGTTCTAAAAAAGGTATGTAAATCTTTTAATTCTAATAAAGCCATCTCTTACACTCCCTTACTTATCACGGTCTGATTTTGGATCCATTACATCTCGCAGTGTATCACCTACAATATTGATACAGATACAGGTAACTGCAAGGAATATAGATGTAAATACCCACTGCCACCAGTAATTCTTGATAATAGTTGAATTGTTTGAACCACTCAGCATGTTACCCCATGTTGGTCTTGGATATGTAACACCAAATCCGAGGTAACTAAGTGATGATTCAGTAAGCATACAGGTTGCAAAATCAAGTGTAAGTGTAACAAATATGATTGATACGATGTTTGGAAGGATATGTCTGAAAGCGATTCTTCCTTCTTTAACACCCATGGCCTTAGCTGCTGTAACGTACTCGTTCTCTCTTGCTACAAGAACCTGGCCTCTTACCATTCTGGCAAGACCAGTCCATGTAAGCACACCTAGAATACACATAAGAATGAAAATCTTTTCATTCTCAGAAATATCCATCTGCGCCATGATAGCTGAAAGAATAAGAGCAAATGGAAGGAATGGAATAGCTGCAAAAATCTCGGCAACACGCATGAGGATAATATCAACTGTTCCTCCAAAGTATCCTGAAAGACATCCAACTATAATTCCTATAATAGTTGAAATGATAACCGCAACCGCACCGATTGTCATAGTCATCTTTCCACCTGCAATGATACGCTGGAAAATATCTGCACCATTTCCATCTGTTCCGAAAAGATATCCTTTAAGTCCCCACTTATCGATGAGTTTGCCGCTGTCGTTAACTGCATAACTCTGGAAAGATCCGGCAAATACTTTGGTCACCTTTCCATCAAGTCCACTTGGAACATCTGTCTGATTAAGTGTAGATCCACCCCATGAGAGAACTCTTCCCTCTGAAGTAAGTGCTGTGTAATGATATGTTCCTGCTTCGAGCTGAACTATTGTCTCTCCTTCATGAAGCTCTGGCATAGCAACTGAATCTGTTGGGAAGTTACCTGTAAAGAACAGGCTTCCATCGCTAAGTATTCCGCAAAGGTGATTGTTTGTAGCATAGATTGAAACAATCTTTCTATTTCCAAGGAACTTCTTGGAAGACTTAGCTGCTTCATTTATATTTGCACGATACTGATCATAAAGACCACGCTTTCCCGTGTATATTGAAGTTCCTGCCTCAGTAAGACCAACTACATAGTTAAGTGTAAAATCTATATCTGTAAGATCATCTTTATCTACAAAGCTGCTGATGTTCTGATATGCATTAGCATTACCCCAGATATAGAGCTTGCCATCGTTCATGAGAATCGCTGTACACTGATATCCGCAAACAAGCTTTTTAATGTTTGCAACATCAATTGTGCCATTAACGAGCTCATCTGGCATTGCTATGATATTTTCACCGGCAGATGCATCTGTTGAAGCAGCTACTTCTGTTTCATCAGAGTTTTCAGCAGTTTCTTCGTCTACAGACTCTTCGGATTCTTCTGCCGCTACATCCTCCGTAGAAGCACCGGCTTCTTCAAGAATAGCCTGGTCTTCT
>CAJORC010000204.1 GCA_905236615.1 uncultured Lachnospiraceae bacterium | reverse complement strand
GAACCGCCCGAAGGAGAATTCGGAATTCTTTGAGGGAAATGCAGGACTTACGCAGAAAATTGTCTCGAAGCTCGAAGAAGCAAAGAGGCAGGTTCCGATCCTTCTGAGTTCGTCAATCCAGGCGGGACTTGATAATCCTTACGGGGCATCAAAAAGGGCAGCGGAAGAGGCAGTCTTTACTTACGGTAAGGAATTTGACACCCCCGTGTATGTTTACCGTCTGCCGAATGTTTTCGGAAAATGGTCAAGACCGAATTACAACAGCGCAGTTGCAACTTTCTGTAATAATATCGCAAGGGATCTTCCGATAACCGTAAACGACCCGAAAAGCATACTGCATCTGGTCTATATCGATGATGTTGTGGATCAGTTTATCAGATGTCTGGAAAAGGGCATCAGATTTCCTGCGGGAGAATTTGTGACATTCCCGGATTTTCTTGTTTATGAAACGACTGTCGGAAAAGTTGCCGATACTGTCAGGTCATTCAGGGAATCCAGAAAAACTCTTTCTGTTGTCGATATGGGAGATGAGCTGGGGAAAAAGCTTTACAGCACCTATCTCTCATTTCTGCCGGAGGATGATTTTTCCTATCCGCTTGAAATGCACGAAGACAACAGAGGTTCATTTACGGAATTTCTCCGCACGAAAGAGCATGGACAGGTTTCGGTAAATATCTCACATCCCGGGATCACAAAGGGAGAACACTGGCATAACAGTAAGAATGAAAAATTCCTTGTTGTCAAAGGCAGGGGACTTATCCGTTTCAGAAAACTCGGCGAAGAAGAGATAATAGAATATAAGGTGAGCGGAGATAAGCTTGAAGTCGTGGATATCCCGACCGGCTATACCCACAGTATCGTAAACATCGGTGATGAAGATATGGTCACGGTCATGTGGGCTAACGAAGCCTTTGACCCGGAGAAGCCGGATACCTATTTCGAGAAAGTAGATAATAAGGAGCAGTAAGTTGAGCAAGTTAAAGCTGATGACGGTTTTGGGAACAAGACCTGAGATAATACGCCTTAGCGCGGTGATAAAATGTGCAGACAGATATTTTGATCATTGCCTTGTGCATACGGGACAGAATTATGATTATACATTGAACCAGATATTCTTTGAGGATTTAGGTCTTAGAGAACCCGACTATTATCTGGACAGCGTTGGAGCAAACCTCGGCGAGACAATGGGAAATATCATAGCAAAGTCATATACACTTATGACAGAGGTAAAGCCCGATGCACTCCTGATACTCGGAGATACCAATTCCGCACTCGCTGCGATATCCGCAAAAAGGTTGAAGATACCGATCTTCCACATGGAAGCCGGAAACCGATGCTGGGACTGGAACGTATCCGAAATGATCAACAGAAAGATCGTCGATCATATTTCCGATATAAACATGCCCTATACAGAACATTCGAGAAGATATCTTTTAAGCGAGGGAATTGACGGAAAGACTATATTCGTGACAGGCTCGCCCATGAAAGAAGTATTGAAGAGCAATCACGAAAAGATAGAAAAGTCGGATGTCCTTGAAAGACTCGGACTTGAGGCAAAGAAATACATTCTCCTTTCCGCCCACAGAGAAGAAAACATCGATCTCGAGGATAATTTCATGTCGCTCATGCATGCGGTGAATGCGATCGCGGAGAAATATCAGATGCCGGTGATCTATTCCACACACCCGCGTTCCATGAAATTTATAGAGGAGAGACAGTTCAAATTCCATCCGCTTGTTAAGAACTTAAAGCCTTTCGGTTACATGGATTACAACAAGCTTCAGGAGAATGCATACTGCGTACTTTCCGACAGCGGAACGCTTTCGGAAGAGTCGGCTATGATGAACTTCCCGGGAGTCCTGATCCGTACATCCACCGAGCGTCCCGAGGTTCTTGACAAAGGAACCATAGTTATCGGCGGCATAAAGACAGAAGATGTTGAGCAGGCGGTTGAACTTGCCGTATCGATGTTTGAGAATAATGAAAACGTAGTCGAGGCAGAAGACTACGCAGACGAAAACGTTTCCGTAAAAGTTGTAAAGCTGATTCAGAGTTATACCAAGATCGTTAATGAAACAGTCTGGTTAAAAAAATAAACTCGCACAAGTACAGATTATGAAAAAAATACTGGTGATAGACACAGCTGCAAGCAAGACAGGCGCACTTTCGGTCCTGCAGGACTTTGCAGATCATATCAGAAATAATGACTATGAAAACGAATGGCATTTCATAACAGGCGCAGACGGACTTGTTAAAGAGGCGGAAAACCTTCATGTTCATGTACTCAGGGATGTGAAAGAGTCAAGGATAAAACGTCTGCATTTTGATCATCTGAGCGGGGCAGAATATCTGTCGCGCTTTGAACCGGATGTGGTATTTTCACTGCAGAATACCATGCCTGTGGGAAAGATCAAAAGCCGTAACGGTTATGCGAAAAAGGTTCTTTATGTGCATCAGCCGTTGGGATTTCAGAATGCAAAACGCTTTTCTTTTATAAAAAAAGAAGAGCGTCATTATGCTGTCTACCAGTATCTGATCTCAAAAGAGATCAATGAATCAATAAAAGTATCCGATAAAACGATCGTGCAGACCGAATGGATGAGGGACGCGGTCGTAAGAAAGACCGGAGTTGATAAGGGAAAAGTAGTGAAGATCCTTCCGGATGTGGCTGATAGCGGAGTAAGGTTCAAAGGCAATCCCGGAGGATTTACAAAATTCATCTATCCTGCGGGAGCGATACTTTATAAAAATCATCAGCTTATAGTTGATGCCGTAAAGATGCTGAACAGGCAGGGTATCGTTAACTTCGAGGTGAAATTCACAGTCACGGAAGAAGACCTTCCATGGCTTAAGGGAGAAATCTCACCCAATATCTACTTTGCCGGAAGCATGCCGAGAGAAGAACTTCTGTCTGAATATGCAGATTCAGTGCTTCTTTTCCCGTCCTATATAGAAACATTCGGAGTGCCGATGGCAGAAGCGAGAAAAAGCGGAACCATCGTACTTGCTGCCAATACTCCTTTCGCAAGGGAAGTTCTCAGGGGCTATGATAATTCATACTTTTTCAGCCGTTTTGCAGCCCGGACACTTGCAGTACTTATGAAAAGAGTTATCGAAGGAGATATCATTGCAGAGCCGGCAGAGCATCCGGATAAAAAAGAAGAGAGTGCATACGGAAAGATTGTCAGGGAGTTACTGAAATAAAATGACTGAACTTTGTAAAAAATATAATCCGACAGTTTATTATTATCCTGCGATAATGATAGTTTATCTTGCGTCGCTGATATCACTTGACCTTATACATCCGGGGATAGCTTCGGCGCTTTTTGTAACGGCTTCGGCTTTCTACTGCATACTTGCGGGAAAACTGAAGATCTATAAAAAGAAAAATCCTGCTGACATAGTTATGGGTGTATGGCTTATCTATAACCTGCTGTCCGGTATATGGACGGTGGGATACGGAATGCCCCTGTCAGTTTATCTGGGAGAACTTTTCTCAACCGCACTTCCGATGTTCTTTTACTTTGCTGCAAGGGAAACGGACGAAGAAACGAAAGAAAAATTCTTCCGTTATTTTATATGGGCGGTAACGCTGATAGGAATTGCCGGTGTCATCTTATTCATAACGGCACCACAGTTCTATATTGATTATCTTTACCGTCTTGAATATGTATCAAAGGCCGATGTAAGCACCATGAGAGTAAGGATGCACTCGGTTATAGGCTCGACGCTTATGGGATATCTTCCGGTAGTTGCAATGCTTTTTTCGGAGCATTTTATACTCAGCTGCAAAAAGAAGATATATATCGTATTTTTCTTCTTAAACTGCTTCCTTGCGTTTATGAGCAATCAGAGAGCTGCGATGGTGGCTGCGATACTTGTTGTGGTTTATATAAACTATCTGATCTTTTTTACATTCAGGCTTTTCGACAAAAAGTATTTCTTCATGGAGATCGGAGCCTTTGCAGTTCTTCTGGTCGGACTTGCTGCGGTGTTCCACGGAGCTTTCATGAAGGTCTATTACAGGCTTGTGTCACTGCCGGGAGCAGTGGGACAGCGTTCGGATCAGTGGATAGGTGCCGCGAACAATATGAAGAATATCTGGCTCGGAAACGGTCTTGGTGCCAATGGTCACAGGGCGATCGGACTTCAGGAGCATCTGATCGCTGACGGAGGACTTGCAAAACTCTACTGCGAAATGGGTATCCTCGGAACTTCGATCTTCATTTTCTTAATGATAGTCATAATCAAAAGAGGTTTCAGAAATTTAAGATATTCCTCTGCCGAAACGGGAATAGTTATAATGACACTTCTTGTTTCGATAGGCTCAAACATGATGTCATTCGCACTCGCCGTTCCGGTACTTTATTTCGCAGTTGGATGCATTGTCGATCGTGACCGGCAGTAGTTATATTG
>CAJORC010000203.1 GCA_905236615.1 uncultured Lachnospiraceae bacterium | reverse complement strand
GTCAAAGTCCAACTATGCATTGAAGAAGGAAATGTTTACGGGGGTAAGCAACATGACCCTGGTAACACCGTCGAAATGGCTGGCAGGAGAACTTTCAAGATCTTTTTTGCAGGATTATCCGGTTATAGTGGTTCCGACAGGGATAAACCTGACACGTTTCAGACCGGTGAGCTCCGAGATACGGACGGAATACGGTATAGGTGCAAGAAAGCTCATACTGGGAATAGCCAATCCCTGGAGAGAGCGAAAGGGATATAATGACTTCATAAAGCTTGCGGATATGCTTGATGATAATTACCGGATCGTAATGGTTGGCTTAAAGAAAGAGCAGATGAGAGGACTTCCGAAAAATATCATTCCCCTCGAAAAGACCGACAGTATAGAAGATATCGTTAAATGGTATACTGCCGCCGATGTTTATGTAAACTTAACTTACGAAGACACATTTCCTACAACGAATATAGAATCAATGGCATGCGGAACGCCTGTCATCACTTATAAAGCAGGAGGAAGCACGGAGTCGGTCAACAGCCGTACCGGTGCTGTAGTGGAGAAGAACGACCTTGAAGGAGTGGTCAAGGCTATCGAAGAAGTTACGGAACGAAATCCCCAGCGCGTTCGGGAATTCTGCCTCGGAAGGGCAAAAGATTATTCCGCATCGAAGCGCTATGAAGAATATATGACCAAAGTTTACGGCCTGAAAAGAAAGTATTAAATGAAAAAATTTTGCAGAAGATTCAAGAACAGCATAATGGGAATATTTGCCGCCTGTATTTATCTGGGCGGCTATCTCGCGTTATTCGGACTTTTGGGAATAGATAACCGCCAGACACGGGTTATATCCAGAACATCCATAATGATGACATTTACATATGTCGGAGTCATGTATGTCCTGACGAGGATATACGGCGGCTATGATGTGGGAAAGCGGAACCGTACACAGATAAGACTTTCCATGATGCTCTCGCATTTCATAACAGACCTTGCTGCTTATGCCATCTTTGTAGTCATGACTACAAACGACGAAAACGGAAGGCAGATTCTTTTCCTTTCGCCATGGGCACCGGCAGCGGCATTTCTTATACAGTTCATACTTATAGTGCTTTTTGTTTATCAGGGAAACCGCTTCTTCAGCTGGGTAGTGCCGCCGAAGAAGACTCTGGTGATCCTTTCGGATACTTCGGAAAAGACAAATGTTTTAAGAGTTATAAAAAATTCGGGTGAGCTTTTTGATATCACAAGAATAGCCTGCTATGATGACGGGAATATCAAAAGCCATATCAAGGAGGCAGATGCGGTTTTCTTCTATGATGTGCCTTCGCCGGAAAAACAGACTCTTACCGAATACTGCTATAAGCATCTGAAAAGCGTTTATGCAAATCCTTCGATCTCGGATATAGTTACCAGAAGCTCTGAAAACAGGATGTTTGGGGATCTTCCTTTCTTCGCAAAGGAATTCTCCGGAATGACGATGGAACAGAGGATAGCAAAAAGGTTTATGGATATTTCCATTTCAGCCTTTTTTCTGATCCTTGCCAGCCCTGTCATGCTCATATCCGCGATACTTATCAAACTGGATGACGGAGGCCCTGTCTTTTTCAGACAGAAAAGAGCAACTATCCGCGGCCGGGTTTTCAGCATTTATAAATTCCGGACAATGAAGCTGAATTCCGAAAACGTTTCGGTTTCGGCAGATGACTCAAGAATCACTAAGGCAGGCCGCTTTTTAAGAAAATACAGGATAGACGAGATTCCCCAGTTCCTGAACGTTATCAGGGGGGAAATGTCACTGGTAGGCCCGAGACCGGAGATGCTTGAAAATGTAAGCGAGTACGAAAGAGAGCTTCCGGAGTTCAGATACAGGCTCAGGATGAAGGCAGGACTTACCGGACTTGCGCAGGTGACGGGACGTTACAATACTTCATCGAGAGATAAGCTTGTGCTTGACCTCATGTATATAGAGAATTTCAGCATAAGCATGGACGTGAGTCTCCTTTTTCAGACAGTGCTTGTATTTTTCAATGCCGATGATTCAACGGAAGGCTTTGGTGCCAAAGAGGAAGAGGAAACTGCAGAAGCTCCGCTCATCAGTATAGTTACGGTCTCCTATAATTCAGAAAAGACCATAAGCCGTACGATAGAGTCGGTTCTGAACCAGACTTACGGAAATATCGAATACATTATCATTGACGGGGCCAGCAGCGACAGGACGGTAGAAATCGCTGAATCCTACAGGAAGGCTCTGGAGGAAAAGGGTTATATTTACCGGGTTTATTCCGAAAAAGACAAGGGAATCTACGATGCCATGAATAAGGGCGTGCTTAAGGCAACCGGAGAGATTGTCGGAATAATCAACAGTGATGACTGGTATGAGGTTGATGCGGTCGAAAATGTTGTTGAAAAGTATAAGATAGAGCCCTTTGATCTCTGCTTTGCAGACCTTAAAATGCATATGCCAAGCGGAGATACTTTTATAAAAAAAGCACGGCTCAGGAATTATATCACAAGCCGTGACTGGAACCATCCGACTCAGTTCGTGAAAAGAACGGTATACGATAAATATCTTTTCCGTCTGAAGAACATGAGTGACGATATGGAATTCTATTTCAGGGTACGTCGGGCAGGATACAGGATCACAGTCATTCATGAAACACTGGCGAATTTCCAGATGGGAGGAGTCTCGAGCAGGATAAAGGCTTCGGAGATCATACCAAGGATAAAGCGCCGCTATGAAGTATACAGGGTAAACGGCTACAGCAGATTTTATATCTTTGAATGTGTGGCGTTTGAGTTGATAAAGTTTATTACATCGAGGTTTTGACCGGAAACATGAGAATCACTTTTTTTTCAAATTATTTTAACCATCATCAGGAGGCACTTTGCAACGAGCTTTATAAGCTTTTGGGAGAAGGCTTTACCTTTGTGGAAACAGAAGAGATAGAGGAATTCAGATCCAAAATGGGCTGGGGAAAAGAGGCTATACCGCCTTATGTCCTGAAATCCCATATTTCACCGGAAAACTTAAAAAAGGCTTATGAGCTGGGTGAGTCCAGTGACGTTGTAATCATGGGAACGGCACCGGAGGATCTGATAGAAAAGCGTCTTGACGAGGATAAACTGACCTTCCGCTATTCGGAAAGACCTTTGAAAGAGGGCAGGGTAAAGGTACTTATCCCGCGTCTTACAAAGAAGTTTTATCATAACCATTTCAGGAACAGAAATAAGAATATACATATACTTGCAGCAAGCGCCTACTGTTCTTCAGATTATAAATTTATGCGCTCTTATATTGGAAAGTGTTATAAGTTCGGATATTTTCCGAAGGCTGAAAAGAAATCATTTCAGGATCTTGCCCGCTTAAAGGACAAGAACACTCCAATGAAGATACTCTGGGCAGGACGTTTTCTTAAGTTAAAAAGAGCGGATCTTCTTCTTTACGCGGCAAAGAAGTGCAGGGACGACGGGTATAAATTCACTCTTGAATTTGTCGGTGACGGAGTAGAAGAGAGACATCTTGAGAAACTCGTAAAGGAGCTCGGACTTAAAGATATCACCGTTTTCAAGGGATTCCTTTCACCGGAAGAGACCAGAATGGAGATGGAAAAAGCCGATATATTCGTAATGACGAGTAATTTTCTGGAGGGCTGGGGCTCCGTTATATATGAAGCACTCTCTGCCGGCTGCGCGGTTATTGCGAGTCATGCGGCAGGTGCGACTCCTTTCCTCATAAGACAGGGAAAAACAGGCTATATCTTCAAGAGCGGCAGCGATGAGAGTCTTGCCGAAAAAATGGAGATAGTCCTGAGAAACCGCGAGCTCACAAGGGAAATCGGTCATGCGGCTTATGATAATATGCAGAAATACTGGAATCCCAAGGTTGCAGCCGAGCGTATAGTTGAGATGTCGGAGGCAATGCTTAAGGGTGAGACGGTGGAATATAAACATGGTCCGCTTTCAAAATGCAAAGATATTTATAATAACTGGTTCAAAGAATGAAAAAAATCCTTTATTTAATGGAATATCCCATGGACCTGCCGGGGGGAGCGCAGCTTTCAACAAAGAGTATATGCGATGCGATAACGGAGCATGCATCAGATACCTATGAGGTTGTAGCTGTCTGTCCGGAGCTTCTTAAAAATAAGCCTTCCGACTATTCCTTCAGGATACGGACTTACAAAATGGGAGAAAACCGGCTGATCAATCTCTTATACCGTATCAGGGCTTTTAAGCGGATAATCAGGGAAGAAAAGCCGGATCTGATACATATTGAAATGTCGGAATCCCTTATAACTTACGGCTTTATAAGGAGAGCTTTTAAGGGAATCCCTTATTTATACACGGACAGAGGAATGTTTTACGGCTACAGGAAACGTTCACAGCTTTTCATGATGCCGGTGTTAAAAGAGTCTTCAGCACTTGTTACGACAACGGATAAAAACAGAAAGCTCTGGGAGGAAAACAGTCCGATACGGCCTCTGTTTACCATTCCCAACACCATAAGCGACAGCTTCGCAGATTATGACGGGAATAAACGTAAAAAAGGCGGACGCTTTGCAATAGGATTTGCAGGAAGGATCTGTATAGAAAAGGACTGGCCTTTCGTTCCTGTACTTGTGAAAGCTTTAAATGATGCGGGGATAGATTTTGAAGTGCATCTCGTTCTTTCGCTGTTTGAAAAGGGAGATGATCTTCAGGCGCAGGGCCTCAGAGATGAGATAAGCGGGATAATAGGCGCTGAAAGGCTTAAATATTATACGGAGCTCAGTCAGAATGAAATGAGCGACTTCTATTACAATATTGATCTTTTTGCCATGACCTCGCAGTTCGAATCTTTCGGAAAGGCAGCGGTAGAAGCGATGAGCCGCGCCTGTGCTGTTATCTCCACCGAAGTCGGCGGTCTTCCCGAAGTTATCGGAAAAGAAGAGAACCTTTACAGTAAGGATGATCCGTGCAAGGCTGTGGCATATGTTAAAATGCTCAGCGAAAATCCTGACAGGCTTCGATCTGATCAGGAATATTTCTTGGATCGCTATCGTAAAAACTATACCTCAGATGCGTATTTAAAGCGGCATTTGAACTTATACAGTAAGATATTGAAACCCGGCAAATGATAACTATGAACATAAATAAAAAGAAAACAGCTTTCGGAGGCTTCCTAAGTTATTTTTACGGAAACTTTGTGGTGCTGCTTCTGGGCTTTATCCAGACACCCCTTGTTACGCGAATAATGTCAACCGATGAGTACGGCAGAACGAGGGTATTCGAGCAGGCAGTTTCCATTATTTATATATTTGCGATCCTTGGAATGGATCAGGCTTATATCCGCTATTACTATAAAGAGGACGTGAACAGACGGGCATTGATGCGTTCGTGTCTGATGCCGTCGGTTGGAATAGTGAGTGTGCTGCTCGTCTTTTATCTGATATTCAGCGGAACGGCAAACCACTATCTTTTCGAGAAAAACGGTATAGACATAACTATACTTGTTGCAGGATATACACTTGTGTCCGTATTTGAGCGATTCTTATTTCTTGATGTCAGGATGCAGCAGAACGGAGTCCTTTACTCAAATATCAATATAGTCCAGAAAGTTCTGAATATCGCATTAATCTTCGGAGCATGGTATTTTTTAGGTGACGATTTCAGGGTAGTTCTTTATGCCATGACACTTTCATGGGGAGCAACGACACTTTTCCTCTGTGTAAGATATATGATAAGACTTGGGAATAAGGAGATCTCAGGAAAAGACGGACATACGGTATATCCGCATTCTGAACTGATCCGCTATGGAACACCGTTTATACTGGTGCTTCTGATGGAATGGCTTCTGTCATCCTGTGATACGATAGCCCTTAAGCTCTGGTCTAATCTGTCGGAGATCGGGATTTACGGGGCAGCCATGAAAATAATGGTTCTGCTTCTGACATTCAAGAACACCTTCGTTGCTTTCTGGTCACCCGTTGCGATGGAAAAATATGAGCACGAAGAACGTGAAGTTTCCGCAGTTTTTTTCAGGAATGCATTTGATACGACACGATATCTCTCTGTAATAGCGGCGCTGGGACTTATGGGCTGCAGGAAAATAGTGGTATTTCTTCTCGGTGAAAGCTATCGCGGTGCGGACCGTATAATTCCTTTTCTTACACTGATGCCGATCTTTGCAATGATGTTTGAGATAAGTGTACAGGGAATAAAATTTGTAAAGAAAAACATGCTCTTAAATATCGCATCGGCAGCGGCAATAGCAGCGAATATAGTGGGAAATGCCATTCTGGTTCCGCGTCTTGAAGGCTTAGGTGCGGCGATAACCACGGGAATTTCTTATATAATTTATTTTGCGGTGGGAACATGGCTTTCGGAAAAAAGCTGGAAGGTCGGCTATGATTATGTCAGAACGGCAATAGATGCGCTGCTTCTTATAGTCTGCGCGGCTTTTTCGTCATTTTCGGATAATTTTTATCTGACACTGGCAGCGGCATTTGCAGTGTTTGTAGTTGTCACACAGGTTGAATCAAAGACAGTCAGATATATTTATAAAACTGCATTATCAAAAATAAAGAAATAAAGGGAGGCTGATGACTTTTGAAATTCAATTCAGGGATAATAAAAAAATATCTGCCATCAGCTTTAATACTGACTGCGATCCTCGTCACCGTAATGAACTGCGTATATAACCGTTCATATACAGACGAGGCATTTACTCCCAAAACTGCCGACAGTCAGGCAATGTACAATATGGATTATTTCGGGGACGGGGCTTATCCTGACCTTTTTTTGAGAGTTCTTGTGAAGAATAAAAAGGTCATATTGGCCAGGGCTCCCAAATCATATTCACAGTATGCGAGTTACGGGCATGACGACGATTATCTGAATCCCTTTGATTCCGGCTATTTCAAGGAGAATAATTTTACCTACTGGCTCAGCTGTTATGCCGCATCCTATGAATATGATGCTTCACTTCCGACTAACGACGCGGTTTCGGAAAATATGCTTCCACATAAGGCGGATTTTACAGATTTCGGAGAAGCAAATGACATGCTCCGCTATTCATTTCCCCTTAATCACGAGCATTATCAGGAAGCTACGGCATTCTGGTATTCATGGTATTATCATACTTATGCCGAAAAAGTACAGTATTTGAAAAATGTGAAAAAGCGCAGGGATCTGTTCCCTAATGTATATGTAAATACCTCTGACATTGAAAAAGCGGATACTCTTGTTGCTCTTATCGCGGAAAACGAGGATCTGTATCTGATGAGCCGGGAGAAATATGATGAGTATAAACGATAAGCTTCTGGAAATGATAAAAAACCTGACGGCAGGATATTTCGTAAATCAGGTTTTGACCATAGTCATTCTATATTTTCTGGGAGCGTTGTTTCTGACTGTAACAGAAAAAAAGATAAGGACGGAGCATAAAATCCTCCTTTCATTCCCTTTGGGGCTGGCGGTATTTTCAGTATCGGGAGCCCTTCTTCTGATGGTTGGGATACCCTTCAATACGCTGACTTCCACAGCGGCACCGCTGCTGATCTTAGCAGTATCTACGTTTTTTATGCGGAAAGATATTGCAGACAGGTTAAAGCCTGCGAAAGCAGAAATTTTTGCGCTTCCGGCAGTTCTGATCATAGCCCTTATTGCAACATCCGGGATACTGCCTCTCAGTGTGGCGAATGATTCTGTCTATTACTATTCTTCATTTCCGGCGATGCTCGTAAAGTCAGGAGTATATTCGAAATCATTTGATACCTATCTGACAAATGTCGGCCAGACAAGTGCAGTCATCAATTGTCTCCCCTTTCTCTACGGATTTGATACAAGTTTTGGAATACAGAATTTTTTTAATATAAATTTTCTTTTTGTTTTTGCCGATATAATATATGATGAGCTTATAAAAAGAAGCGGCAGGAAAATGGCTCTTCTATCAGCGGTTGCAGGAACTGCTTTTCTGGCAAGCTCGACGCCTTATATAGTGATATCGACATGGGTGCTTTCGAATGTCTATTTTATGGGCTTTGCTTTTATCCTCTTTTATCTCCTCAAGGCGGAAAAACAGAGGGAAAAGGATTTTGACAGCAAGCTGTTTATCCTCTTTGCGCTCCTGACAATGCTAAGGCAGGAGGGAAGCGCAATAGTGCTGATACTTATTCTGGCGGCGTCATCCTTTGAATATACGAATAAAAAGATAAGTTTGAATTTTGTTCTGCCGGTATTTATGATGGAGGCAGTTTATTATATAATGCTATTTTTCAGACTGGGAGTGGATCCACTTTACAGTTTTCTTGACTGGAAAAAGGCAGCGGCAATATTGGGAGCAGCGGTTCTGATCGGCGTTTATACACTTGTTTTAAGAGGCAGATTCTTGAAATTTATTTCAGATAATGTAAGCTTCTGGCTTATTCTGGCTGCTCTGCTCGGAAATCTGGCTATACTTGTTGTAAGCCACAGCCGTTATCTGACAAACCTCTATGCATTCTATCAGAATATCAGACAGGGAAACGGCTGGGGATATTTCGGGATTTTCTTCCTGCTTGCACTGATGATTATGGCGGCGGAAATAATACTAAGCCGTTTTAAGAATATTTCATATGAAACAGGATACATTGCATCGATGCTCATGGTGACGGTAGCAGTCGCATGGGCCAGGGGAGGAAGTCTTGTTGTCAGGACGAGTGACTCCGGCAACCGTATCATGCTTCAGACAGTTCCTTTTGTTGTTTATATTCTCTTTATCTTTGCAGTCCGTTTGATCCGTAAACATAAATAAGCGCGGAGGTATTGCCGATGAAGCAGTTTCAATTTGAAATCTATGACCTTAAAACTCTCGAAACTGATTTTGCCGAGCTGGAAAAATATCTTGAGAGCAACCGGAAGACCACGCTGCTCTTTCACATATACAGTGGTGTTAATGATGAGAAAAAGTCTCTTGAAGTCAGGGACTATTTGAAGCAGAGGTTCTGGGGATGTCATATAGCGGGTTGTCTTTCAAATGGTGAAATATTTGAGGGACATCTGACAGATCCGGAAATAGTGGTCACGGCATGGATATTTGAGGAATGTCTTGTAAAGGTAAAACGTTACTGTCTTGAAGCAGGAAAAGAGGAAGAAACAGCTGCTGCGATCATTGCTGATTCGGAGGGAGCCTTCTTACGAGGAATAGAGCTTCTTGCTGCGAAGGGAGAGGAAGAGTTCC
>CAJORC010000202.1 GCA_905236615.1 uncultured Lachnospiraceae bacterium | reverse complement strand
TCATAAAAAGCGCTCCGCTATGGATGCGCACTCGCGCGATAGGAATATGTTGCCTTCAGCAACCGCGCTCGGCGCGAGCATGTTGCAGGCAACATGCTTTTTTGTATAATAGAGTTTAACCATTGAAACTCTGTTTTGTAAAAAAGGAGAGGATTATATGAAGTGGAAAAAATATACTATTGAGACAACTGTTGAAGCGGAAGACTATATTTCAGCCATGCTTGATGAACTGGGGGTTGAAGGTATAGAGATTGATGATAATGTTCCGTTGTCAAAAGAAGACCAGTCAAAGATGTTTATAGATTTTCTTCCGGAAATCCCTGAAGACGACGGGAGCAGCAGGGTAAGCTTTTATCTGGATTTTGAAAAGGATAATGCAGAACTTTTGGAAAGGATAAGAGAAGGCATTAAGGAGCAGAGCCTTTTTGTAAATATTGGCCGGGGCACAATAACCGAAAGCGAGACTGAAGATATCGACTGGATGAACAACTGGAAGCAGTATTTTCATTCTTTTACAATAGAAGATATCCTGATTAAACCCACATGGGAAGATGTAAAAAAAGAAGATGAAGGTAAGATTCTCATAGAAATAGACCCGGGGACATCTTTTGGAACAGGAAAACACGAGACGACTCAGCTTTGCATCAAAGCGCTTTCAAAGCACATAAAACCGGGCATGGAAGTTCTGGATGTGGGGTTTGGCAGCGGAATACTTTCTCTTGTGGCTCTGAAAAAAGGTGCTGCCCATGTGACTGGAACCGATCTTGATGAGCAGTGTATAGTCTCTGTCAATGAAAATTTTGAAGTAAACGGACTGGCAAAAGACAGAGGAACATTTTATGTAGGAAACCTTATTGATGATAAGAGTTTGCAGGATAAGACAGGAAGAGAAAAATACGATATAGTGTGTGCAAATATTCTTGCGGATGTTATCATTCCTCTTTCTCCTGTTATACCGGACAGGCTGAAAAAGGGCGGTATATATATAGTATCGGGAATAATTGATTTTAAGGAATATGAAGTTGTAAAGGCGATGGAAGACGCCGGATTTGAAATCCTCTCCATAGAACACATGGGAGAATGGGTTGGCATAGTAGGAAAAAAATAAACAAAAAATAAACTTTAAATATTCTGTTGACACGCATATAAATTGGTGTTACATTATGTTAGTGGATATTAGCACTCTAATTTATTGAGTGCTAACAATACAGATGTTTAATATTTTTTATATAAGGAGGTTCTTTAAGATGAAATTAAAACCATTGGGCGACAAAGTTGTTATTAAGCCTTTGGAAGCAGAAGAAACCACAGCAAGCGGAATCGTACTTCCGGGTCAGGACAAGGAAAAACCGCAGCAGGCAGAAGTCGTTGCTGTAGGACCGGGAACTGATGAAGTAAAGATGGAAGTTAAGGCAGGCGATAAGGTTATTTACTCTAAGTACTCAGGTACCGAAGTTGAAGCTTCAAGAGATGAGAAATATATTATTGTTAAACAGAATGATATTTTAGCGATTATTGAGAAATAAATCCGGAGGTAAATGAAATGGCTAAGGAAATTAAATACGGTGCAGAGGCCAGAGCAGCCCTTGGCGCAGGCGTAAATGCACTTGCTAATACAGTAAGAGTAACAATCGGTCCTAAGGGAAGAAATGTAGTACTTGATAAAAGCTACGGAGCTCCTCTTATCACAAATGATGGTGTAACAATTGCAAAAGAAATCGAGCTTGAAGATGCTTTTGAAAATATGGGAGCACAGCTTGTTAAGGAAGTTGCCACAAAGACAAATGATGTTGCGGGTGACGGTACAACAACAGCAACAGTTCTCGCTCAGGCAATGATTAACGAAGGAATGAAGAACCTTGAGGCCGGAGCTAACCCGATTGTACTTAGAAAAGGTATGAAGAAGGCTACGGATAAGGCAGTGGAAGCTCTCAAGAAAATGAGCGCTCCTGTTAAAGGAAAAGATCAGATTGCCAAGGTTGCTGCTATTTCGGCAGGTGACGAAGAAGTCGGAAACATGGTTGCTGATTCCATGGAAAAGGTTTCAAACGACGGTGTCATTACAATTGAAGAGTCAAAGACAATGCTTACAGAGCTTGATCTTGTAGAAGGTATGCAGTTTGACAGAGGATATATTTCAGCTTATATGGCTACAGATATGGATAAGATGGAAGCTACTTTGGAAGAGCCTCTTATTCTTATTACTGACAAAAAGATTTCAAGCATTCAGGAAATTCTTCCACTCCTTGAGCAGATTGTAAAGACAGGTAAGAAGCTTCTCATTATTGCTGAGGATGTTGAAGGCGAAGCCCTTACAACCCTTATTGTTAATAAGCTCAGAGGAACCTTTGATGTGGTTGCTGTTAAGGCACCTGGATATGGCGACAGAAGAAAAGAAATGCTTCAGGATATAGCCATCCTTACAGGCGGACAGGTTATCTCAGAAGAAGTCGGACTTACACTTTCCGATGCTACAATTGATATGCTCGGAAGTGCCAAGAGTGTTAAGGTTCAGAAGGATACAACTGTAATCGTTGACGGAGCCGGAAACAAGTCAGAAATCGATGCAAGAGTTGCACAGATCAGAAAACAGATTGAAGAAACAACATCTGATTTTGACAGAGAGAAGCTTCAGGAAAGACTTGCCAAACTTGCAGGCGGAGTTGCTGTAATCAGAGTCGGTGCTGCAACAGAGACTGAGATGAAAGAAGCCAAACTTCGTATGGAAGATGCTCTTAATGCAACAAGAGCCGCTGTTGAGGAAGGAATTATCTCAGGTGGAGGAAGTGCTTTCATTCATGCTTCAAAAGAAGTTGCAAAGCTTGTTGATAAGCTTGAAGGAGATGAAAAAACAGGTGCAAGAGTTATCCTTAAGGCACTCGAGGCTCCTCTTTATCAGATAGCTGAAAATGCCGGACTTGAGGGCGCTGTAATCGTAAACAATGTTAAAGAAGCCAAGGCCGGAATGGGATTTGATGCTTATAACGAAGAATATGTTGATATGGTTAAGGCCGGAATCCTTGATCCTGTAAAGGTAACAAGAAGTGCTCTTCAGAATGCAACATCTGTTGCTGCTACAGTGCTTACTACAGAATCTGTTGTTGCTAATATTAAAGAAGATACTCCGGCAATGCCTGCCGGCGG
>CAJORC010000201.1 GCA_905236615.1 uncultured Lachnospiraceae bacterium | reverse complement strand
GAGAGAGTATTTGACCTGATCGACCAGTCACCTGAGGAAGATCACGGATATGTCCAGCTTGTTAACTGTACTATCGGTGAGAATGGTGAGATAAAGGAAAGCAGCAGCCATACAGGACACTGGGCTTGGAAACATCCCCACAAGGCTGAAGGAACAGTTACTTACCAGCCTTTAAAGGGCGATATCGAGATGGTTGATGTAGACTTTGGATATAATCCCGAAAAGATCGTTCTTCATGACGTTTCACTTTTTGCAAAGCCCGGACAGAAGATCGCATTCGTAGGTTCAACGGGTGCAGGTAAGACTACTATTACAAATCTGATCAACAGATTTTACGATATTGAGGACGGAAAGATCCGTTATGACGGAATAAATATCAACAAGATCAATAAAAGAGATCTTCGCCGTTCGCTCGGAATCGTGTTGCAGGATGTAAATCTCTTTACGGGAACGGTAATGGACAATATCCGTTACGGAAAACTCGATGCAACGGATGAGGAGTGTATCGCGGCGGCAAAGCTTTCAAATGCGCATAGTTTCATAGAGAGACTGCCGGATGGCTACAATACCATGCTTACAGCTAACGGAAGCAACCTGTCGCAGGGACAGAGGCAGCTTATCTCTATTGCAAGGGCAGCGGTTGCCGATCCGCCGGCAATGATACTGGATGAAGCTACTTCTTCGATCGATACCAGAACAGAGGCTATAGTCCAGGCCGGAATGGATAATTTGATGAAAGGCCGTACAGTATTTGTTATTGCTCACAGACTTTCAACAGTCAGAAATTCAGATGCGATAATGGTTCTTGACCACGGCAGGATCATCGAGCGGGGAAGCCATGACGAGCTTATAGAGCAGAAGGGTACATACTATCAGCTTTATACAGGTGCATTTGAGATGGAATGATTGTATATAGTATACAAACAACCTTCCTTTTTTACTTTTTTTCTATATAATATTGCAGTATTCAGTATAATAGATTATAATGAACAAAGAAAAAAAGGAGGGTTTACTCAATGGAAAAAAGGTTTGATAAGAATTTATATTGCTGGTTATTCTGCTGGTTTTTAGGATCTTTCGGTGTTGACCGTTTTATGAGAGGTCAGATCGGACTTGGAGTTGTAAAGCTCCTTACAATCGGTGGCTGTGGTGTTTGGTCTCTTATTGATTGGATCATCTGCCTTACAAAGGTTTACGGTGCTTCATTCGGTCAGGATGCAGAAGTTGTATTCATCGATGGTAAATACGCTAAATAATTTATGTTCAGGGAACCCTCACTAAGTGATTAGTGAGGGTTTTAACATATATGGATATGAGAAAGAATAAAGAGAAGATAATAATAGCCGCTGCCATAGTTATAATTGCATTGCTGGCTTATTTTGGATTTTATAAATGCCCATTCAGGCTGATTACGGGTATACCGTGTCCGGGATGTGGAATGACAAGAGCATTCAGGGCGCTTTTCAGAGGAGATATCGAAGCAGCATTTTATTATCATCCTATGTGGCCGCTGGTCGTTCTGGCGCTTATCCTTATGGGATTATACTATTTAAAGCTGATAAAGCCTTCCGGAAAAATGATCAACATAGCAGGATTGATAGCTGCCTTAGCATTGCTCATATGTTATATCGTTAGACTTGCAACACATACGCTTTTTGTAATCTGAGTCTTATATGGTAATAATTACCCTACGCTTAGAAAATACGTGTTTTTTTTGGTAAAAACTATCATTACGGAATAACTGTAAATGGTGGTATACTTGAAAACGCTGAGTAAACGTCAGTGGCGTTTGCTATATTTTTAAGGAGGGTTTTAATGGACTCATATAAGATTTTGCTTGATTTGGCAATCATTGTAATCACATCTAAGTTTTTCGGGCTTATAGCACGAAAGCTGAAGGCACCACAGGTAGTAGGACAGATCATCGCCGGTCTTCTTATCGGACCGAGCGTTCTTGGAATCGTCGGATTATCGGATTTTATTTCGCAGATGGCGGAAATCGGTGTAATTCTGCTCATGTTTTCCGCAGGACTTGAAACAAATATCAAGGACCTGATGAAAACAGGCGTTAAGGCATTTATGATAGCCTGTGCGGGTGTTTTTGTACCGCTGGTAGGCGGAACACTTCTTTACATGGGATTTTACGGAACATCACCTGTTGGAAGCAGCGAATTCTACAGTGCCGTGTTCATTGGTGTTATCATGACGGCAACGAGTGTAAGCATTACGGTACAGTCACTTCGTGAGTTAGGAAAGTTAAAGGGCGAGGTTGGAACAACGATCCTCAGTGCTGCGATAATCGATGATGTTATCGGTATCATCGTGCTCACCTTTGTTATCGGATTTAAGACACCTGACTCAAATCCGTTCTCTGTTATAATCAGTACGGTTCTTTTCTTTGTATTTGCATTTATAGTAGGTTTCATTCTCTTCAAGGTTATGAAGAAGATCGACGAGAAGTATCCCCATACAAGACGTATCCCGATCGTAGGTCTTGCAATCTGCTTTATATTTGCTTATCTTGCAGAAGTTTACTTCGGTATCGCTGATATTACCGGTGCTTATGTTGCCGGAATCATCATGTGTTCACTTGAGGATTCGGATTATATTGCTGAAAAGATGGATATCAATTCCTATATGCTTTTCGGACCTATCTTCTTTGCAAGTATCGGACTTAAGACAACACTGGATAATCTTACGGTAGAGCTTCTTCTGTTCTCTGTTGGATTTGTTCTTGTGGCACTTATATCAAAGATAATCGGCTGCGGTCTTGTATCAAGGGCAATCGGCTATAAGGGGAATGATGCTTTAAAAATCGGTGTTGGAATGATGACACGCGGTGAGGTGGCACTTATCGTTGCACAGAAGGGTCTCGCTGTAGGCATGATCTCGTCAGTATATTTTACAGCCGTTATTTTGCTTATCATTGTTTCAAGTGTCGCAACACCTATAATTCTTAAGTTCTTATATTCTAAAGATGAACCTGCAATTAATCGTGCATGACATGAGTCAAAAATTAACTAGTGGTTATTTTGAGGTCAGTTGCAGATAATTAATAAATCCAAATGAGGGGAATGGAAAATGTCAGATACAATTAAGACAAGGCTTGAGAGCCTTAGGAAAATAATGAAAGAGAATGGAGTCAGCGCATATTATATAAATACGGCTGACTTTCATAATTCAGAGTATGTCAGTGAGTATTTTAAGGTAAGGGAATACTTCTCCGGCTTTACAGGTTCGAACGGAAGCCTTGTGATAATGCAGGAAGAAGCAGGACTCTGGACTGACGGAAGATATTTTGTTCAGGCTGAGAAAGAGCTTTCGGGAAGCGGAATCGATCTTTACAAAATGGGTGAAGAGGGCGTTCCCACGATAGAAGAGTTTATCGAGAAAAAGTTGGGAAATGGTGATATATTTGCCTTTGACGGCCGCACTGTTACAGCTGCCAGAGGAAAGGTTTTCAGGAAGATCGCAAAGAAAAAAGGATTCAGCCTCGAGGTAAAGAATGATCTGACAGAGGAGATATTTGAAAGACCTGCATTTCCTCTGAGTAAGGCAGAAGTACTCAGCAATGAACTGGCAGGAGAAACCGCATTATCAAAGATAAAAAGACTTCGTGAGAGACTTAAAAAAGAAGGCGCTGCAAGTATATTCATCACATCCCTTGATGATATAATGTGGCTCTTCAATATCAGGGGAAATGACGTAGAATTCAATCCTGTACTTATGAGCTATGCATATATCAGTATGGAATCAGCATATCTTTTCATTCAGAAGGGTTCGGTTACGGATGAACTGAAAGATGCAATGGATAAGGCTGCGGTTCTCATAAAGGATTATGACGATGTAAATAAATTCCTTAAGAATGAAGATTTCAGCAAAGGTGATGTTCTTCTTGATCCCAATCAGGTAAATTATATTTCGTACAAACGCATAAAGAAAAATGCTGAAGTAATTGAAATGAGAAATCCTACAACCGAGATGAAGGCTGTTAAGAATGAGACTGAAAAAGCCAACATGAGGAAGATATACCTGAAGGACAGCGTTCAGCTTACACGCTTTATACGGGAGATAACGGAGAATATAGGCAAGGTTCCCATGACAGAGATGTCAGTGTCGGACAGGCTGGAAGAGTACAGAAGAGAAATTCCGGAATTCAGGGATCTGTCGTTCACAACTATAAGTGCTTATGGAGCAAATGCAGCTATGATGCATTATGCACCGTCTGACGAGAATCCTGTTGAGATTAAAGCAGAGCACATGCTTCTTATCGACTCCGGCGGACAGTATAACGGCGGAACTACGGATGTTACGAGAACCATAGTAATGGGAGAACTTACGGAAGAAGAGAAGAAGTGCTTTACACTGACTGCATGTTCCATGCTTAATCTCTTAAATGTAAAATTCCTCTACGGCTGCACAGGACGTAACCTTGACATTATAGCAAGAGAGCGTATGTGGAATGAAGGCATGGATTACAAGTGCGGTACAGGCCATGGAGTAGGATATATCCTTAATGTCCATGAAGGTCCTCAGAACATCAGATGGAAGGCTGTTGAGAATGAGGCAGTTCTTGAAGAGGGCATGGATGTTTCCGATGAACCGGGAGTTTATAAGGCAGGAAAATTCGGTATCAGAACGGAAAATATCCTTCTTGTAAAGAAGGGTGTTCATACAGATGACGGACAGTTCATGGAATTTGAAAACCTGACGATGGTTCCCATCGATGACCGCGGCATTGATAGAAGTATCATGAGCGAAAGAGAGCTTTCATACTATATTGCATATCAGACAGCAGTATGCGCTGCACTTAAGGACAGTCTCAGCGAAGATGAATATAACTGGGTAAGGAAGTATGCGGGAATAGCATGAAGTCATTTGAAAAATGTATACAAAACTATGAATTTTTAGCTAAAAGTCTTGACTAGAGCGGATTTGCGTTATATATTATAGGTAACAGAAGGGCAAAAGCCCGCTAATTAAAACTTAATCCTGGGAAGTACGACAGCTTCTGTTTTATTTGAACCTACATTTACTTTAAATGGGATTCCAACAGTCACAAAGTCCGATGTCATG
>CAJORC010000200.1 GCA_905236615.1 uncultured Lachnospiraceae bacterium | reverse complement strand
CGTCACATGAAAGGTTCTACTTAGTGCTGCTTCGTTCCCGACCTGACACGGTTCATAGATTTCCATTGCGTGGGACCGGAGCCTGAATTGTTCCTGAAAACGGATACTCTGCAATTATAGTCTTTGAAATCTGCCATGTCAAGGGTTTTCAAAGTAATTGTTACATATTTATTACAATTCTTTTTAAATTCTATGTTTCTATTTAACCCCCATAGCCTTGCTCAATTGCTCATATTGAAGGTTTAATTTCTTGAAATTCGCCGTTATCTCATTATTTTTGTTAATGGCATGCTTCATTATTTCTTCTTTGTCGCTCGCAAATGCCATAACGATCTTTCTCTGGAATTTATTATGGTTCAGCTCATCATTCAGCAATGCCGCTATTGAAGCTGCAGGCTTGATCTTATCCATTCCGCCGCTGAGTGCTATACTCGCTGCCCTTTCCGCCACCTGCAGGATCTTATCATTCTGTGTCATTTCCGAACCTGTAAGTCCCTTTGGAAATCCGCTTCCGTCTATACGCTCATGGTGACGGCTGAGAATGTCACAGACCTCAGAATCGATCCTGTCCCTCAAAAGGTCGTCTGCCATATCAAGGTGTCTGCAGTATTTCCTGATATCCATTTCTTCCTTTAAGTCTATCGCATCTCTGAGATTCGGCGGAACCTTCGACATTCCTATATCATGGAGAAGACCTGCATAACGGAGCTTTGCAAGATCTTCCGGACCCACCCCATCGAGTCTCTTTCCTATCTGTTCTGCGATATCCATGCACATTATGGCTTCGCTTGCCCTTTTCTCCTCGGCAAATGACATTACATAAACGAGGAGTTCAAGCATCTTTTCCTTATCCTCATCCGAAAACATGACTTCTTCCAGAGCTTCATAAAGAATGTCTAAATATTCTCCGGTTCCGAGTTTATCGAAAATATCGTATTTTCTCGTTGCGATATCAAGAAGATTGAACGCTTCTTCCGAAAATTTTGTTCCGATGTGCCGTCTCAGGTCATTAGGACTGAACCTCTGTCCCTTTATCATCCTGAAATGGTCGATCATTCCGGCGAGATTTAGCATGTTGGCAACGTTCTTATACTGATAATCTACATTTATCAGGTTTTTATAATCAACATGACTGTATAATATTATCTTCGAAAGGTTTTCATAAGGGGAGATATTTTTCATGAAAAGGTAGCCGTATATCGAGTGCGGCAGAGGATGCTCATACTCGTACTTCAGGGTATCCCTGCCCTGTTCTACCTTGTACGCACCGATATCGTGCAATGTGGCTATAAAGGCCAGCTCAGCAAGTTCGAAATCCTCAAACTTCCCCGAAGACATAAGCATCGCATACAAAATAAATGCTGTTCTGCAGCTATGACCCATAACGTTACTATCTATTAACTTTAATGCGCCAACTATCAGCGAGCAAATATCTTCACTGCGAATAAGATCGTCCACGAGCTGCCCCCTAGAAATAAATGCTTATGGATTAATTCAGACAGAGTTACATGTTTATTTTATCACCAAATTTATTTTCTATCTATAGCAATTGCCTAATTGGAGCTTATGTATTTAAATTAGATAAACATCAAAGGAAAAATTTCATCGGGGTATATATGATGCCGCTGTTCATCTGAACCTTATCAGTATCAACGAAGCCGTATTTATGGTAAAAACCTACGGCATACGGCGAAGAATGCACGGTTATATATGTCTGCCTGAGCTCTGTCAGCAGATGATCACAGAGACAGCGCATGAGCGCGGAAGCTACGCCCTGCCTGTGGCAGGACTCTTCCACGAACAGAAGTGATATATGATTTTTGTTTCTTGCGGATATTACTCCGATTATCTTTCCGTCATCATCGAAGCATCCGAACATGATGTATTCGCCCTGTAAGAACATTTTATAGAGTGTTTCATCTGTTATGAATTTCCTGAAATTTTCTATACCTTCAGTGCTGTAAACATCTGCCTCAAATCTCAGGAATACCTTCCATACAAGTGCCATTGCATCGTCCCACTCATCAGCTTTCAGAGCCCGAATACTCCTCATTTCTTATTCCCCCTCACAATATCTTTATCCGAAAAGTCCCTTGAAGAAATTAACTATCTTATCGCCAATCCCCTTAAAGAACGATTTTGCAACAGAACCGGCTATAGCACCCTTATTTTCATCGATAACCTTGGCGATATCATCACCCGTTATATTATCGCCAAGCTTTTTATAAAGGCTTTCCGCCTGATCTATAAGAGTGTTGTAATCAAGTCCGAGCTCGTTTATCTTCTCCATCAGGCTTACAATTTTAGCGATCTCCGCATCAGAAAGTTCTATCTTTGTGGATTTTCCTTTATTATAATCTTCAATCGACTCTCTTACTGCTTCTTCTATTGCTTCCTTGCTTGAAAGATCTCTCTTTGCGATCTCCTGTTTAATATAACTTAAAAGTTCTTCTACTTCTTCGCTTGACGCACCGTTTGCAGCAGCTGCCGCTTCTTCCAGTTCACCCGTGGTAACAAGCTCATCCAGCGATGTATCAAGTGCCTGCGTATTCAGGGTTGTATCCGTCATTTTTGCATAGGCTTTCAGAGCACCGATGAGGGCTGCAGTACCCGAGATCGAGGTCGGCGCCGCAACGATTATGTCCGCATCTTCAACTCCTGCCGTAAGAAGGGCATTTTTATACATGCCTTCTGTGCAGTAGTTGATATTATGTGTAACGACATTAATTCCGTGACCGCTCTCCGCAGGCTTTACAAGTACTGACGAAAGGGATTTTGTTCCTATTACCGACGGACTTATGTAGCTGTCAAGATACTGGTGCTCCTCGGCATTCGTGATATTTACGACGTTATAGGCGGAAGTGTCGGTCCCCGCAAGCCCCATCAGGCTCATTACCGTCGCAAGCTGTGAGCTTGTAAGGTCGGAACCCAGCGCCAGATAAATCTGGGATTTATCAACAGAATCATCTTTCTTTTCGGTCTGTCCTCCCTCATCGCCCCATGTTACGTCCTGTACGTCTTTTGCCGCAGCAGTAGATACAGGCATTACGCATAGTATGCCTGCCAAAACACAAGCTAATAATCTTTTCATAATAATCCTCTTAAAACAATTACATTTTTTCAGTTATATAACACTTACGAAAAAAATTCATGATGTCCATCATTATGTCGAACCTGTCTTTTTCAAGATAGAGCTCATGACGGTCATTCTGGTATATCTTCATGGTCACATTGGTCATGCCGATCTTCCTGTAAGAATCAGCGGCTGCGATCACGCCTTTTCCAAAATCACCCACAGGGTCCCCGTCACCGGATATTATAAAGAGGGGCAGGTCTTTCGGAATCTTTGCCATTCGCTCTTTATCCTGGGATCTTTCAACAAGATCAAAGAGTGTTTCATATCCGTTCAGGGTAAAGCTATGTCCCTGAAGAGGATCAGCATCATTTAATGCCCTTATCTCAGGTCTTGAACATCCCCATTCATAAGGACTCTCTTTTCCGTCAGGTGATTTTTTCCTGTATTTTCCTGTCGAATGATAGGCAAGAGGTTTGCTTATAAACCTTCCGCCGTGTATCCTTCTGAGCAGCTTTACAAATCTTCTGCCTATTATGATCGATGATGCCGGGAAAGTACCCGTCCCCATCAGGATCGCTCCATTTATGCCGCTGCCATACATTTCGATATAATTTCTGATAACAAACGAACCCATCGAATGTCCCATGACAAAGATCGGAAGATCCGGATTTTCCTGCTGGATCATTTTTTTAAGTCTGTGTACATCACGAACCACAACCGTAGCCGGGTCCTGTTCGCAGAAATATCCGAAATCCTTTTCATCCGCAACCGTCCTTCCGTGACCGAGCATATCGGCTCCTGCAACCACTATCCCCTGCTCAGCCAGAAATTCAGCCATCTCATAATATCTCCCGAAATGTTCACCCATTCCGTGAGCCACTATGAGACATGCCTTCTTCCGCCTTTCCGGAACGAATTTAACGGCATAGTTCCTGTTTTTCATGTCACGCGAGTCAAACCTGAATTCCTGTCTTTGCACCATATCGGATCCCCCTCAAATATACGCCAAGATCAGCCGACCTCAGCACCACTTTCAACGTCGTGTTCAACAGTCATAAGAGCCAGATCTCCCTTGCTGTCAAGCGCTGAAAGGATCATTCCTTCCGATATCATGCCTGCCATCTTGCGGGGTTTAAGGTTAAGGACTGCCATAACTTTCTTTCCAACAAGCTTCTCAGGCTCCGGATAATACTTCTGAATGCCTGAAAGAATCTGTCTCTCCTCATCGCCGAATTTAAGCTTGAAGCAGAGAAGCTTCTCCGACTTCTCAACCTTGCTGCAGCTTAAAACTTCACCGATCCTGAAATCGCATTTATCAAAATCATCAATAGTGATGAAGTCCTTGCCCTCGCTCTTTGGAGCTTCTTCCTTTTTATCTTCCTTCTTTGCGTCCTTCTTCTCAGCTGCTGCATTTGCCTTAGCCTGAGCTGCTTCTATCTTTGCAACTTCTTTCATGATATCGTCAAGCTTGACTCTGGCAAAAAGTGTCTCGGGCGCATCAGTAACCTTTGTTCCGCTCTTAAGTCTGCCGGCCTTGTCAAGATCCTCAAATGCAGGCTTCTCAGTATTAAGCTCTTTATAGATCTTCTCTGCTGTCGAAGGCAGGAATGACTCTAAAAGACCTGCTCCGATCGTGATACAGTCTGCAAGATTGTAAAGAACTGTAGAAAGTCTGTCTGCCTTTGCCTCATCCTTTGCAAGTACCCACGGCTCTGTCTCGTCAATGTACTTATTGCAGCGCTTGAAGAGATTGAAAATGTGTGTAAGCGCATCAGCAACACGAAGTCCCGACATATCCTTAATAACAGTCTCTTTTGTTCCGAGAACCGTTGCATAAAGGTCTTTATCAACTTCTTCCTCAGCGCCTCTGTTTTCAAGCACGCCTCCGAAGTACTGGTTAGTCATGGAAACCGTACGTTTTACAAGATTTCCCAAGGTATTTGCAAGGTCGGAATTGAAACGCTCTACCATGAGCTCCCATGAAATAACACCGTCTGTCTCAAAAGGCATCTCATGAAGCACGAAATAACGGACTGCATCAACACCGAACATATCTGCCATATCATCGGCATAAATAACATTTCCCTTGGACTTGCTCATCTTGCCGTCATCCTGAAGGAGCCAGGGATGTCCGAATACCTGCTTCGGAAGCGGAATGTCAAGTGCCATAAGGAATATGGGCCAGTAGATGGTATGGAAACGAATGATATCCTTTCCTATAAGATGAAGGTCTGCAGGCCAGTATTTATTGAAAAGCTCACTATTATCACCGTCACAGTCATAGCCGATACCCGTGATATAGTTTACAAGAGCATCAAGCCATACATATACAACATGCTTTGGATCAAAGTCTACCTGAATACCCCATGTAAATGAAGTTCTGGAAACACAGAGATCCTGAAGTCCGGGCTTAAGGAAGTTATTCATCATCTCGTTCTTCCTCTGCTCAGGCTGTATAAATTCCGGATGATCCTCGATGTATTTGATAAGCCTGTCTGCGTATTTGCTCATTTTGAAGAAATATGCTTCTTCGTGAGCAGGCTTTACAGGGCGTCCGCAGTCGGGACATTTGCCGTCAACAAGCTGTGACTTTGTCCAGAAAGACTCGCAGGGAGTACAGTACATGCCTTCGTAAGCTCCCTTATAAATATCACCCTGATCATAAAGTTTCTTAAATATCTTCTTAACCTGTTTCTCATGGTCTTCATCGGTGGTCCTGATAAACCTGTCGTATGATGTACTCATGAGATCCCAGATCCTTTTTATCTCTCCTGCCGCGCGGTCAACGAACTGTTTGGGTGTAATGCCCTCATCCGCCGCCTTCAGCTCTACCTTCTGTCCGTGCTCATCAGTTCCTGTCTGGAAGTGAACGTCATAGCCTTCCGCACGCTTGAACCTTGCTATAGCATCTGCAAGAACTATTTCATAAGTGTTGCCTATATGAGGCTTTCCCGATGCATAAGCGATCGCTGTTGTGATGTAATAAGGTTTCTTCTCAGTCATTTTGATTCGTCTCCAATTTCCCTGCCAAATGTGAGCAGTTTCTATTCTCTGTCTAATGCACACAATGCGCATAGATTATCATATAAACGTAGCACAGTTCCGAACATGTGTCAAACGCTGTGCATCTATTTGTTTGGTTTTGTTTTGTTCAATGTATTCTTTTTTCTCTTGCTTTATTGAAAAAACGTGTTATTATTATCTTGAAACGCAGAGTAGACAGTGAGGCGTTAAGTGCCGGAGGAACAGGGAGTTGTCGTCCGGACGAAAAGGAGATTTTTTCCTTGCGGTCTCGCAGTCGCATCCCGCTGCTGTATTGAATGCTAATAAAACAGCCTCCAATGCAGACAGTACAGGCCTTGCATAAGGAGGTATTTTTATGCAGAAATTCAGGAACACCAAAACCATCACAGTTATAGGCATGCTTACCGCGGTTTCCGTAATTTTAGGTTATCTGAAGATTCCGGTAACCAGCCTTATCGAGATTCGATTTACCAATCTCCCCATCGCAGTCGGCGGAGCACTTTTAGGTCCGGTTGCAGGTGGTCTAGTCGGCGCCTTGTCCGACATCGTCCAGTATCTTGCAAAACCCACTGGTCCGTTTTTTCCGGGATTTACGATCAGCTCATGTGTAACGGGAATTATCTTCGGACTTGTCTTAAAGTCTAAGAATGAACCCGCTTCTTCGATTTCCATAAAAAGGATAATTCTGGCGGAAGTTCTCGTAACCCTGCTCGTAAGCCTTCCGCTGAACAGTCTCTGGCTTTCCATGCTTTACGGAAACGGCTTTATAGCAGTTCTTTCTTCAAGACTTTTAAAAGAACTGGTCATGTTCCCGATAAATACTGTTTTGCTGACGGCTGTAATTAAGCCTGTTGGCAGATTCAATAAACTATTTCTTCCGATATCTGTCAAGAAGTGACGTTGCAGATAACGAACATAATTGTATTAAACAACTGTAAATAAGGAAAAATAATGAATTACAATGAAGCATTAAATTACATCATGTCTATTCCGGCGTTTTCTCCAAAATCGATTGTTAACGGAACTGAGCCTTTTGATCTTGAGAGTATTACGGAACTGTTGAACAGGCTTGGTGATCCGCAGGACGACCTGAAATACGTTCATATCGCAGGAACCAACGGAAAAGGCTCGACCGCTTCATATATCAATCAGATTCTGATCGAAAGTGGACTTACGGTAGGTCTTTATACTTCTCCTTATATAGAAAGATTTACTGAACGAATTCGTGTAAATAACGAGGAGATTTCAGAAGACGAGCTGGCGGCATTGACTGAAAAAGTTGCGAAGACGGTCGATAAGATGAAAGCCGACGGATGCCGTCTCCCTTCCGAGTACGAAGTTGTTTCGGCAATCGCCTTTCTATATTATAAGGAAAAGAACTGCGACATTGTTGTTCTCGAAGTGGGACTCGGCGGAAGACTTGATGCCACTAACGTCATCAAAACACCGGAACTCGCAGTCATCACAAGCATCAGCTTTGACCATACGGAAATATTAGGCGATACTCTCGGAAAGATCGCCTTCGAAAAAGCCGGAATAATCAAGGACGGATCCGAAGTTCTGATCTATCCTCTTGAAAAGGAAGCAGATGAAAGCATAGAAAGGGTATGCTCTGAGCGCAATGCCGAACTCCACAGGGCTCTGATTCCCGATAAGCTTTTATCTGCAGATCTTGATGGACAGAAATTTTCATTGAAGATAGAGGGTATTGATGAAATCTTTGAAACCTCACTCCTCGGAAATTATCAGATAAATAATGCCGCCGTCGCAATTCAGGCGGCATATATACTGAAAAACCGCGGATGGAATATATGCGAAGCTGCAATAAAAACCGGCATAAAGAATACAAAATGGGCAGGACGTTTTGAATTACTAAGGAAAGAACCCTACTTTATAATTGACGGAAGTCACAATATCGAAGGTGCTTCGGTTCTTGTAAAAAGCCTGCAGCAGTATTTTCCCGACAAGAAAATCACTTTTATCGCCGGTGTTCTGGAGGACAAAGACTATCCCCAGATGATGGCAAAGGTCATTCCTTTATCGAAAAAATTCTACACGATCACTCCTCCATCACCCAGAGCATTAGATTCCAAAGCACTCGCAGAATACTTAACAAAATCCGGCGCTCCGTCTGCAGAATCGTTTGACAGCATCGAAACAGCTGTAAATACAGCGCTTTCATCTGCAGAGCCCGATGATGTTATATGTGCTTTTGGCTCACTTTATTACATCGGTATTGTCAGAAGCCAGTTGCAGATAATTAACACGTAACCGTAAAAAAATTCTTCCATTTTTCCTATTAAAGCTTTATACTGTTTTTGTTGCGTTTAAAGCTTTACACACCCTAAGGAGGCAATTTTAAGATGAAGGAATACAAACCTTTCAAAGCAGGCAAAGTACGTGAGATCTACGACATCGGCGATTCACTCATCATGGTGGCAACCGACCGTATTTCTGCATTTG
>CAJORC010000199.1 GCA_905236615.1 uncultured Lachnospiraceae bacterium | reverse complement strand
GGGCGTACTCGCTGTCGTGCGTCAGAAGCATTATAAACTTGCTGACCTCATTAAAGCTGAGAACGGCCTTTTTTTAATATTGGAAGGTATTCAGGATCCGGGAAATCTGGGGACGATGATGAGAACCGGCGAAGCTGCCGGAGTTTCGGGAATGATCATGGACAGGAAGACGGCTGACATTTATTCTCCGAAAGTTGTCCGCTCGACCATGGGAACTATTTTTAGAGTACCCTTTGTATATGCTGATGACCTTAAAGCTGCTGTTCAGGAAATGAAAAAGGCGGGTGTGCGTTTTTATGCGGCACATTTGAAAGGCAGCAAAAACTACAGCGAGATAGATTATGCAGCTAAGACTGCATTTATGATAGGAAATGAGGGTAACGGACTCTCGGATGAGATGACGGCCCTTGCGGATGAAAGGCTCTTTATTCCCATGAAGGGAAAAGTGGAGTCCCTCAACGCTTCGGTATCGGCATCGATACTGATGTATAAATACTGTGAAAAAAATCTGATATAAAAGAAAGGGGAAAGCAATGAAATCATTAAAAGGAAGACATTTACTTTCACTCAGGGATTATACGGCAGATGAGATCATATATCTTCTGGATCTTGCGGCTAAGTTCAAGAAGATGAAGAAAGAGGGCGTAGCTCACGATGTATTTAAGACGAAGAACATCGCTCTCATTTTCGAGAAAACATCTACGCGTACACGCTGCGCTTTCGAAGTAGCAGCACATGATCTCGGAATGGGCTCTACCTACCTTGATCCCAAGGGTTCCCAGATAGGAAAGAAAGAGTCGATTGCTGATACGGCACAGGTTCTCGGACGTATGTATGACGGTATCGAGTACAGAGGTTTCGGTCAGAAGATAGTTGAAGAGCTTGCGCAGTATGCGGGAGTTCCTGTATGGAACGGTCTTACAAATGAATTTCATCCTACCCAGATACTTGCAGATATGCTTACGATCCGTGAGACTTTCGGAAAATTAAAAGGTCTTAAGTTCGTATATATGGGCGATGCAAGATACAATATGGGCGATTCGCTTATGATCGGCTGCTCAAAGCTGGGACTTGATTTCGTTGCATGTGCGCCGGAAGGATATTTCCCGAACGAGGAGCTTACTGAGGAATGCAAGGAGTGGGCATCATTATCAGGCGGAAGTGTTACTTTCTCATCCGATCCGAAGGAAGCAGTCAAGGGAGCCGACATCGTTTATACTGATGTATGGGTTTCAATGGGCGAAAGCGATGATATATGGGAAGAGCGTATAAGGGTTCTTTCTCCTTACAAGGTAACCATGGAGCTTATGAAGCTTGCATCTGACGATGCGATATTCCTGCACTGCCTGCCGTCTTTCCATGACTTAAAGACTGAGATCGGCGCGGAAATGGGCAAGAGATTCGGCATAGAAGATATGGAAGTTACTGATGAGGTATTTAATCATTACAGTGATTCAATCTTTGAAGAGGCTGAAAACCGCATGCATACCATCAAGGCTGTAATGGCGGCTACACTTGGTTATGAAGACTGATAAGAACAGGGATATCCTTAAAAATGACGATGACAGGCGCTTTCTTATAACGCTGGATACGATAAATCTCTTTCTGGCTCTGGCTGTCATAATCATATCATTGATAGCTTTGGGGGCGGATGAGAGCCCGAAGATTATGAAGAAGCTGATATTTGGCGCAATGGCGGTGATCTCGGCTTTGAATGTGGCGCGTTTTTATCACGAGAGACCGAGGATATCGGCAATCTGCCTTTTAGTTGCGGCAGCACTTGCAACCCTGTGTGTTATGATCTGACTTATGAACAATGACTTTAGCAAAGAGGCAGTGGAAGAGCTGCTTCATACAAAATGGCTCGGAAAGGGCGATAAGCTGAGATTTTTTGAAAGCATCGACTCGACGAACGAGGAAGCAAAACGTATTTTTGAAGAGAGCGGAACTGACGGAATGATAATTCTTGCCGATAGCCAAAATGCCGGCAAAGGCAGACGCGGACGTTCATGGCAGTCACCGCCTTCAACTGCGATAGCGATGTCCTATCTCCTGACACCGGACTTTCAGGCGGATATCGCACCGATGCTGACAATTATCATGGCTCTTGCGACAGCGAAGGGAATAAGAAAAGTTACCGGGCTGGATGCATCTATAAAATGGCCGAATGATATAGTGATCAATGGTAAAAAGACCGTTGGTATATTAACGGAGATGTCGGCGGAGAATAACCGGATAAATTACTGCATTATCGGGACGGGAATAAATGTCAGTGTGACGGAATTCCCGCCCGAGATCGCAGATACTGCGACTTCGCTCTATCTTGAGTCCGGAAAAGAAATTTCCCGTGCGGAACTGACAGCAAGAACAGCGGAATACTTTGAGGAGTATTACGAAGAGTTCTGCAAAAGAAAAGATTTATCGGCATTTAGGGATGAATATAATTCTATATGCGTTAATCTGAATAAAAGGGTCAGGGTTCTTGATCCCAAAGGTGAATACGAGGCTTTCTCTTATGGGATAAACGATACGGGAGAGCTTATAGTTGAAAAGGATACAAAAGAGAAGATTGCCGTTTATTCCGGAGAGGTTTCGGTAAGAGGAATTTATGGATACAGTTGAAAATAATAACGGAAAAGATCTTGTCGTACTTTGCGCGGCAAATCATTATACAAGAAAATACTACTTGAATCCCGCTTTTAACAAGCTGCCTGAAACAGTAAGGAATGAGCTGGAGATCGCATGCGTTGTCTTTACCGAGCAGGCGGGCGGAGAACTCAGGATCGTATTTGATGATGAGGGCGAAATGCTCCTGCAGACCTTTGGAAGCGAAGACGATTATAATTATGATGAGATCGGCGCAGCGCTTATGATAAAGGAATTGCAGAAAGAAAAGAGGGAGCTTTTTCAGGAGCTGACTCTTTTTTATAAAGTAGTATTTTTAGGTGAAAAGATAGATTGATGGCAGATTCTCTCAGAATAGGAAACATAGAACTCGATAACAGATTTTTACTGGCACCGATGGCAGGGGTAAGTGACCTGCCATTCAGACTTATATGCAGAGAATACGGGGCAGGACTTGTCTGTACGGAAATGGTCAGTGCCAAAGCCCTGCATTATAAGAATAAAAATACCGTTTCGCTTATGCAGAGCGTTCCGGAGGAAAGACCTCTTGCTTTACAGATATTCGGCTCCGAGCCCGATATCATGGCGGAGCAGGCGGAGGCTTTAAGCGGCGGTGATTTCGACATACTGGACATTAACATGGGATGCCCGATGCCGAAGATAGTCAACAACGGTGACGGTTCGGCGCTGATGAAAAATCCGGAGCTTGCGGAGGCGGTCATTGCAGCGGTCGTAAAGGCTTCGGCAAAACCTGTGACAGTGAAGATCAGGGCCGGCTTTGATGCGGAACATAAGAATGCCGTGGAGATGGCGTTAAGGGCGGAAAATGCCGGAGCGGCGGCAGTGCAGGTTCACGGAAGGACGCGTACCCAGTATTATGAGGGAAAGGCGGACTGGAAGATCATAGCGGATGTTAAGGCTGCCGTGAAGATTCCCGTTATCGGAAACGGCGATATCAATTCCCTTGAAGACGCAGAGCGTATGATGGCGGAGACCGGCTGTGACGGTATTTCCGTAGGACGCGGTGCAAAGGGAAGACCGTGGATCTTCAGGGAATTAGCCGAAGGAAAGAAATACGAACCAACTGTTGAAGAGCGCATCAGTGTCATGAAGCGGCACATCGCTCTTGAAAAGGAATTAAAAGGAGAGTTCACGGCAGTCCGTGAGATGCGCAAGCATATCGCATGGTATACTGTCGGGATGAAGAATTCTTCGAAATTAAGGACTGCGGTATGCAGTGCTGAAAAAGTTGAGGAACTTTATTCGCTTATCGATAATATGCTAGGATAGAGTTGACTTTTTCAGTGCAAACGTCCCTCATTGGAATGTTAATTATATACAACGTTATTATAAACTATGGATTATTTTGATGACGTAAAACTTGTAAAGAGCCGGGACGGAAAGCTTGTATCAGACGGGATTTCGTCTGGCTCTTTTGATATTGTAGAGGCGAAAAAAACTGAATATCCCTCCGAAACTTATGCGGATAAAAGAGATGAAAACCTTCCCGGAGCCATCAGAAAACTAAGGGAATTTATGCGCTCGGATGAAAGAAGCAGGATGTCAAAGACAAAGGCTTTTTTTGAAGAAGCAAAAATGATGGAAGATTATGAAGATGACTTCGAGGGAAAGGGAAGGATATTTAAATCCTTCAGAGTGGTTTACGAGGATCTGGATAATGATGCCCTCCGTTCGTACTTTTCATTCAGGTCAGCTGTAAGGCGCGGAGAATATATCAGACCGGAAGAAGAGAATTATATCTATATCCTGATAGATGAACTTCTCATGCAGATAGGCGTCGAGAATGCAGAGGACGGACTGAAAAAACTTTATGATATATCGGTTAATTATCAGTATAATTCATGGGTTTACGGCTACGAACTGAACAGGTGGATGCAGGATTATGTTGTTTATTACGGACTGCAGAATAAGTACGTCAGGTTTGTATTTAAGAAGGAGATAAAGGCGGACTGGGCTATCTATGTGCTGGAGCACACCGAAAAGTTTACGGATGAGGATATTTTTAAGGCGGCGGCAATGTTGTCTGATTACGGGATCGAGGATACTCCATTTGCGAGGAAATATCCTGAAGATGCACTTCACGGAACGGCAACAGTTCTGAAGGAACTGGACAAGGTCAGCAGGAAAAATTTTAAGAAAAGTTTCGCTGCTCTTGTGGGTTTTTCCAAGCGGCTTGAGAATTATCAGATGTTCAGGGATGCGGTATTTTTCTTTAATGACCGCCCTGAGAGCGGGACATTCAAGGTGGATACAGCCAGGATTTTCAGGAAAAATAAAAGAACATGGAAATGTGAAAGCTATGGGCTTGATATAGGCATTTTCATGTGGACGGACAATCTGAACGCAGTTCTCCGCGAGACAGACAGGCTGCTCCGGAAGAATTTCAAATATAAAAAAGCGCTGAAAAAACGAACGGCTTTTATGGATCTTGAAGAAGAGATCACACTGGCAATACAGAAATATTTAAGGGACAAGGAAGAAGCAGCAAAGCCGGTAATAAAAGTTGATCTGTCCATGCTTTCAAATATCAGATCCGATGCGGAGTATACGCGGGAGTCGCTTCTTGAAGGCGTTGAGGAAGAATTTGATTTTGAAGAGTCAGATCAGGAAGAGACAGAAGTTCCGGAAGCGGATGATACGCATGAAGAAACGGAAGAGCTTCCGGCAGGGCTTACAGAGGAAGAGACCGGACTTATTAACTGTCTGCTTTCGGGAGAATCTGCTTCAGGATTTGCAAGGGACAGACATCTGATCCTGTCAGTGCTGGTGGACTCGATAAACGAAAAATTATATGATATATTTGCGGATACAGTTATAGATATGTCGGCTGATTCGCCTGAGATCATTGAAGATTATTTGGAAGAACTAGAGGAGATTTTACGAGGTTAAGATATGGCGGATGTTAATACTGCGGTAAAACGAAAGGCACCGAAAAGGATAGCACAGGCTATAATAAATTCACTTAAGGGCGGAGTTGTGCCGCGTATCGGTCTGCCGTATATTGCAGTCGGACGGAAAAGGGAGATCGAGGCGCTGCTCCATGACGTTGAGATAATAGGAGACGGCGGTGCTTCCTTCAGATTTATAGTCGGTAAATACGGAAGCGGTAAAAGCTTTCTTCTGCAGACGATAAGAAATTATGTGATGGACAGGAATTTTATCGTGGCTGATGCTGATCTGTCACCCGAGAGACGACTGCAGGGAACCAAAGGTCAGGGACTTGCGACTTACAGGGAGCTTATACAGAATCTTTCGACCAAAACCAGACCGGAGGGCGGAGCGCTTACTCTGGTGCTCGACAGATGGATAAGTTCCGTACAGAATACGGTTCTGGCAGAGGGGAATTTCAGTGCAGACAGTCCTGATTTTCAGAAGGAAGTCGAGAGGCGGATACATCAGGTCGTGAATGACGTGAGCGAGCTTGTTCACGGTTTCGACTTTGCAAGGCTTTTGTCGCTTTATCATAATGCGAGCGTGAATGGCGATGATGAGACAAAGGGCAAGGTCGTCAAATGGTTCAGGGGAGAGTACCCGACGAAGACTGAGGCTAAGTCTGAGCTGGGAGTCAACGTTATCATTTCGGATGATGACTGGTACGAATACCTGAAGCTGTTCGCATTCTTTTTCAGGCAGGCGGGCTACGAGGGTATGCTTATCTTTTTCGACGAGCTTGTAAATATCTATAAAATTCCTAACAGTATCACCCGTCAGTATAATTATGAGAAGCTGCTTACCATGTATAATGATACGCTGCAGGGAAAGGCAAAGTATTTAGGCATTATCATGTGCGGAACCCCGCAGTGTGTGGAGGATACGCGCCGCGGTATCTACAGTTATGAGGCGCTTCGTTCAAGGCTTGCGGAGGGTAAGTTCTCGAGAGAGGGAGCGCGTGACATGCTGGCACCGGTTATAAGGCTTGAGCCACTCACACCGGAGGAGATGACGGTTCTTTCCGAAAAACTGGCCGATCTTCATTCGGAACTTTACGGTTATGAGAGGCATATAAGCGAGGCGGATATCGTTGATTTTGTTAAGATCGAGTTTGCCCGCATAGGTGCGGATACGAATATCACTCCAAGGGAAGTCATTCGCGACTTCATCGAGCTTATGGACATCATTTACCAGAATGACTCTCTCGATATCAAAAGCCTACTGAACTCGGATGAATTTTCGTATGCCAAATCGGAAGCAGTGAGTGATGACAGTAGCGATGATTATGCAACGTTTACCCTGTAACTAAGTGAAATACAGCCGTACATTATTAGCATTTCCAAATGAGCCTTTTTTGCCGCCGGATGCCAAATCGTAAGATTTGAGCAACGGCTTTGCAAAAACGGACATCCGACGTCATTTTGTCAGAAAT
>CAJORC010000198.1 GCA_905236615.1 uncultured Lachnospiraceae bacterium | reverse complement strand
ATGTCGCTTCTGAAAAAACTATTTCAGGAATCGACTCTATTTATCATGGCATACGAATGGATGCACATCTCAAAACTCTCAATAAAGTCAAAACCACTTCAGCCAATTTATACGATATTGAGATGGAAGACCGAGAAGCCGACAGACCTTATATCCCCAAACGTATAAGGTATTATTCAGCTCTTAGCGATAGCAAAAGTCTTGCAAGTAGTGAAAGCTATTCATCACTTCCTGATTATGTATCAATAACCATATTGTCTTATGACCCTTTTCTTCTTGGCGATATGTATTATGAAGCGAAAACACATCTCGAAACGCATCCTGATTACGATTATGACGGTCGCACAAATATATTCCTTTATGCTGACGGTAAGCCAAATTTTTCCGACACCGGCTATGGAAAAAAGGTTCAGGAACTGCTAAAATATATCGTATCAGGCAGTATACCGGATACATCAAATCCCGACATAGAAAAGCTTGATTCCATAGTATCCAAATTTGATTAGATTTTGCCGTTCAAAAAATATTTCTGATGATGAAATAAGGGTTAATATTGCTGAGAACTACAATTTCGAAGATAACGAAATTGATTCTCTTTTTGAAAAATCCCTAAAAGAATAATTTCCATCCATTATTAAAAGGTCATGCTTTTATGCATGACCTTTTAATAATCTGATGATATTAACCTATCTTCTGAACATCATCTGCAAATAATTCAATTTTCCTTTCGCATCCGAACATTTTTATTGTGGATCTTATTTTGCTGCTGGTTTGATTTACGTAATCTACTGTGAAAACCATGTCTCCATATACTTCCGGATACATGATTTTGTCACCTATATGTATTTTATTCTCATTATTTGATGAATCAGCATTATTCAATGGTGATTCTTTTCTGCTTTTCTTCAGTTCCTCTATCCATGGAAGGCGGGGATCTCCATCTCCCCAGAGTCCGAAGTCTATCTTTCTTTTTTTACCGAATATTTCTGCTTCTATGGTTGCATAACGATGTCTGTATTCCATCTTCGTTATGTATCCTGTGTATTTTTCCAATGGTCCGAAAACCTTGTCTATGCGGTTTGTCTTTGACAAATGAACGTAGCTCACGCGCATGATACCGTTATCAAGTATGCTTTTCAGGAATTCTTCGTCATCCTTGCTTATCGGAATGAATACTTTCTCTGATTCCTCATCTTCCTTCGAACCGAGAATGGAGGTGAACTCAGGAATCCTTTTCAATACCTTGTTCACTTCAATCGGATCATCCGTATCTATCAGGATATATCCCGGCAGGAGTTTTCTTATCATGATCAGACACTTTTCTTTTCTCCGTCTGACGCTTTCATAAAGGGGTATGATACAATTCCTGTAGTATTTATCCTCAAGGCCATTCTCTATAATCAGCTTTAGTCTCTGCTCATCTCCGCTTTTTACCTGAATTACGTACCACATATTCTCTCCTTTTTGCCGAGCTTCGCCATCTGCATATCTGTTGATATGCATTATCCGCACAATATGACCACATCTTAGCAAGATCGTTACTCAACGAATGATGCATCAAATGCTTCTTGGAATCCGGAATAGTTTTGTGGTCAGAATCCTTTTTCGGAAGTTTATGCTTTTTCCAAGGATTTAACCATTTTTAATAAAACTTTCGCAGATTATATATTTCTCAGAACACGTATTTTCACTACGTTTTCATAAATTATAACTCTAATTTATTTTTGTGTCAACAAAAATACACAAATGAAGCAATGCAGTAAACATACATATTTGGATAAATTGCTTAAATTCATAAAGCATTTCTATATTATTATCGACATAGATACCATATTTCTTTATAGTTTCATAGAAAATATTTCGTTTAAATTTATAAAGATTTTTATTGTGGTCAAAAGGAATTTTATTCTCGTCAAAAATCTGGTCAGTATCTTTGATAAACCCTGTAAATATAAGGGGATATATATGATTCCTGCTCTTTTTATTCCATTATCTTTTATTATGCACTATCAGCATAAAGCTCTGGATAAAGATGAAAAATGACAGCAATGCAGCCGTTGTGATCTTTACCCACCAGGACGAAAGCGAACCGTTGAAGGAGATAAAGCTTTCGGCAGTTCCTCTTATCATGCATCCGAGCAGCGAGCCAAATACAT
>CAJORC010000197.1 GCA_905236615.1 uncultured Lachnospiraceae bacterium | reverse complement strand
TCCCCAATCTCCACTCTCTTAACCCCAACTTCCTTATTTTTATTGAAGTTAAAGCTCAGCATATATCCAGTGGTCAGATTGAAGTAGTCAAGGTATTCACTGATCTGTCTTTCGCCGTCGGCATTATATCTTGGCCCCCGCCATATCTTCAGCTCTATTATGTACTGCTTTCCAAGATAATCTACTACGACATCCGTTCTGGTCTGGTCTCTGGTCTGCGCCTCTATATAATAATTACCGGTTCCGTTTATTATCGGTTTCAGATATAAAAGAAAGAGCTCTCTTCCATCTTTTTCCTTAAATCTGTCTTCCAGCGGTCCGCATATCTCAATATAAGTCTTTATGAATTTTTCAAGAATAAGCCTCATATTGAGTTTTCCGTCTTCTACGAATTCATTTTTTGCAAGACTGCCTTCCTTCGAAAAAACACTGTCCTTTAACTCTTCATCGGACAAAAACAAATTATACAGTCTTGTCTCAAAAATTCTATTGGAGACTTTAACTATATTGTTGTCATTTTTTATCAGTCCATACAGCTGCAGTAACACCAGATTACTCTGATCTGTATTCCAAGTAATCCTTTCGCCCTCCATAAGGATACTTCTTATAGATTCCTTAAGCTCCGGCGCATTATTTAAGTTCTTTGTCAATGACTGGAAGAGCGTATTATCCTCGGACAGTATCATTTTTACTGCCTCATCAAATCCATCTCTTGACCATGCCTTTGATGCTTCCATAGAAGCGCAGAGCTTTGTATCCATGATCTGGCATAGTCTGCTCACAAGAAAAGGATATCCACTCGTATAATCATACAGAAGGCCGGCAATCTCTTCCGTATTCATCCCATACTGATGGTCATTTTCATACTCATCAAGCATTTGCTTAATACCTGCTTCCTGCAGGCTCATATCTATCGCAAATTCTACTGCTATATTCCATGGGCTGTTTTCCTTATGCGCCTCTTCAGGTCTTATCTTAGCCTTTAAGTGCTTCACATCAGTCACTCCGGCAAGAATTACAGACTGAAAAGCGGGTGCATCGTCTGATTCCCTTGCAATATAGCCATCCCGAAGTATTCCAAGAAAATCAATAAATACCTGATTATTTGAAGCACTATCAACTTCATCTATCATCAGAACGATCGGACGATCAGTTTTTACTATCCATTTCCTGAAAGCACGATATAACTCATCCATTTTCAAAGCCTTATAATCGCTTTCAGTATATTTTTCAAATATTTCGAGTATTTGCTCCGGAATGTCAACTCCGAAAAAATCAGCCTGATCGATTATCAACCGGGAAAAAGCCTGCACAAATTCACCTTCAGTTTGAAAACTTGCATCCGTCAAGCCTTCAAAACTGAGTCCCAGCACTACATACTCTTTTTTTAGTGCTTTTTTCAAAGCCGTCAGCGTTGTTGTCTTTCCATACTGCCTGCCTCTGTTGATCGTGAAATAGTTCCCCGCATCAACCATTTCCTTTATTTTACTGACTCTCTCGCTTATATCAACCATGTAATGCTTTGATGGTACGCATATGGCAGTTGTATTAAATACCTTCATAAAGCTTATTATCTCCTCTTACATTCCCCTGTCCATCTTCACAACAGCCTCATAATTTCCCAGCAGCTTCACTTCTTCCTTTACGATCCTCTCCACTCCTGATGGGTGAAGGTCACAGGAAGGCGGAACCAGAACGTCGAAGATAAGCTTTGATCTGCCGTCTTCTTCGACCATCCGGAAATCATGAATGGACATCTCCGGATCTATAGATTTCACCAGAGTTAAGACCCTTTCTGCCAGACGCGCACTTTTCTCGTCGTTGACATTCACCGGATCCATATGGATAACTGCCTCGCAGCCAAGCTTTTCGCTTAATTTTCTCTCTATCCTGTCGATCACGTTGTGAAGTTCGTATATGTCCCTGTCGCCGGAAACTTCCGCATGGACGGAAAGCATTCTCCTTCCGGGACCGTAATCATGCACCACAAGATCGTGAGTTCCGATAACTTCCGGATACTCATTAATTATCCTCAGGACATCATCCACAAATTCCCTTGAAGGCGGCTGCCCCAGAAGCGGTGATATGGTATCCTTCGCCGCATTTATTCCTTCATAGATGATGAAGAGCGCAACGAGGACGCCTGAGATTCCGTCAATGTTTTTCCCGCTTAAATAAAGGACAAGCATGGAAATCAGCACCAATGAGGTTGCCACGCAGTCAGAAAGTGAATCTGCTGCTGTTGCCGCCATTGCTGCTGAATCAATTTTCCTTGATATGCTTTTATTGTAAAAATACATATAAAGCTTTATTAGTATCGAAGTGACGAGAATTATGCAGGAAAGGATGCTCGGTTTGATCTCTGAAGGATGGATTATCTTGTCCACAGAGCTTGTCATAAGCTCAAAGCCTACAACAATTATCATTATGGAGACTATGAGCCCCATTATATATTCTATCCTGCCGTGACCGAAAGGATGATCTGCGTCCGGTTCCTTCCCGGAAAGGGAGTATCCCAGCATCGAAAGGAACGACGAACCCGCATCCGACAGATTGTTGAAACCGTCCGCAACTATGGCAACCGAACCTGTTGTAAAGCCGGCTATAGCCTTTATCGTAAATACAAAGCTGTTCAGCACGATCCCCACAACAGCTGTCAGAATACCATAATCACGCCTGACTTTCGGGTCTTTAAGATTTTTATAATCCTTTATGAAAATTCTCGTCAACAGAGAGACCATAATTTTACTCCCGATTTTTTGCGACGCTTGTAAGCTGGATGATGATCACAACTATACCGGATAAAGCCAGAAGCCCGTAAAAGCTTATGCCTCTTGAAAGCACCATGGAAGGCACAAGATAAGCCTTTCCGAAATACTTTTCGGCAGCAGCCAGATAGCAGCTCTCGCTTACTCCGATAGCACCGGGAACAGGTATCATTTCCGATGAAACGCAAACTATCGCCTGCACAAGGACTATCCAGCCCAGTGAGTATCCGCTTAAGCCCAGAGCCCTGTATACCGCATAAGTAACGGCAAAACGGCAGCTCCTCTGGATAAACGTACTGATCATCACCGTGTAGAAGACTTTTCTGTGCTTAAAGATGTAAGCTGCACCTTCACGGTAATTGCTCATCATCTTGTTTATGTCTTCCAGATATTTGTCATATCTCTTTAGCTTATGAATCCTGTTCATCAGATTCAGGCAGCCGATAAGAGCTTTTCTTAACACATCTCCGCAGAAAAGCGCCAGCACCATAAATACTACCGCAAGCACATTTGTTACAATTCCCAGATAAAAAAGCCAGTTTAAATGTCCCAGACTGAAGATAGTTCCGGTTCCCATAAGTATGAGCATTATCGCGGCATAAACGATAAGTACGCTCTTATAGGCTATCGCGATAACTATAAGGGTAACGGTTGATTTTGAAAGAGCTATCCCGTCTCTTTTCATTTCAAGCATTTCCATCGGCTGTCCGCCGGACGCTGACGGTGTTACCGCACAGAAATAGGTCTCGACCAGGAAATATTTAAGCGCATTTATCATGGACACTTTCGAACCCAGCGTCTTCAGAAGTATCTTCAGATTAAATGCTCCGATCGTTAAAAAACAGCAGTTCAATAAAACGCCGAGCACGATCCATTTCTTCTCCGCGGTACGTATTATCTGCATGGTCTCATCGAAATCATAATTCCTGAAAACCAGCGTGAAAGTCAGTGCCATCAGCGCTATCAGTACAACTACATAAATAATATTCTTTTTCTTTTCTTTACTCATTCTTAAACCAGTTCATA
>CAJORC010000196.1 GCA_905236615.1 uncultured Lachnospiraceae bacterium | reverse complement strand
CAAATTCAAGTATGTTCTGAACGATGGTTCAAAGAAAGCATTTACTGTAACCATCAAAGCAGTTTAATTAACAGATCATAAGTAAGTTAAAAAAGGTTCCTCCGGAAATTTTCCGGAAGAACCTTTTTCTTTGCCTTTTTCTTTATATGAAATTATTCCAATGGTATCTCATAATTTCCGTCATCAGTTCTGACAATAAGTCCGAGTGAGCTGATATCCTGGGCCTTTTCATTACTGATCTCTGCGATCAGTACCGCATCATAGGTCTGTCCCGGTTCAATATCTTCATCAACCATGACCAGATCATTAAAAAGAAGTGTCGTAAGAAGACTGTGCTTCTGCCCGCTGATATTAAACCTGAAAGAAGGTTTCAAATCGAGCAGATCACAGCGCATCGTTTCCGAATTCGGATTGAAAATATTGAAATGCGCTACAAGAAGAGAATCCTGATCAGAACCCGGAGATATCGTAAACGTTCCCGTTGTCTCTTCATTCGGATAACGGTCAGTTATCTCGAATCCATTATAGGAAATATCAAATCCCTCAAGACCTATAGCTTCAGCAATACTCTTAACCTCAGCTTCCTCAGATTCCGTCGATCCGGAGTTTTCTCCATCAGGATTATCGGGATTTGGATTTTCCTGCGGATTTTCATTTTCTGTTGTCTCTTCTTCAGCTGTTTCTTCGGTTCCCGCCTTCTGTGCAGCCGCCGCAAGATCCAGTCTTACAATTCTCTCCAGATCTTTCTGTGACAGACTTGCCAGACTTCTGCTCGCTGCGGCATTATGCTGTGTAAGAACCGTCGCCGCATAATTAACAACTCTTTCTTCGTCTTCTTTGGATATATCAAGTTTTTCCGAACCGCATCCTGCAAGAAAACTCATACACAATACCGCTGAAAAAACACAAGCCCCCCATTTTTTCATGAGATACCTCCGCTGCTCATTCCTTCGAATCCAATTCGAACCAGAATGCCACCCCATTGTCATAATTCGTTACGCCGAAATCTCTGTTGAACGCATTCATGATAGCCTTAACAATCGATAATCCGATTCCCGAACCGCCATATTCATGAGTTCTGGCCTTATCAACCTTATAGAATTTATCCCATAAATGTGCCAGAGATTCTTCCGGTATAGGATTTCCCGAATTAAATACGGAAACCCTGACTATATCATCTTTTCTTTCCAAAGTAACTTCTATACGTTTTTCAGTTTTTTCCTCATCTGTTCCATTCTTCGGAAAATCGCAATAATGAATCGCATTACTGAAATAATTTGTAAATACCTCTTCTGTCTTAAACTCATCAGCCCATACATAGACGCTTTCACTCTCATTGAAAAATGCGGCTATGTTATTCTGCTTCAGCATGATGTCAGATGCAAGGATCGAATTTCTGATAAGCTCGACGATGTCAAAACGTTCCATCTTTATTTCATCTTCTCCGAATTCAAGCTGGTTCAAAGTCATAAGATTCTTTACCATCTTGTTCATCTTTCCGGATTCATCTATTATGACATCACAGTAGAAATTCCTGCTTTCCTCATCATCATTTATATTGTCCCTGAGTCCTTCTGCATAACCCTGAATCAAGGCTATTGGTGTCTTAAGCTCATGAGCTACATTCGAAAGAAACTCAAGTCGCATATTATTTAATTTTTCTTTATTTTCAATATCGCGCTGAAGTTCATTATTTGCAGTCTTCAGTTCCGAAATATTCTCCTCGAGCGCCTCGGACAATTCATTCATATGATATCCGAGTTCCGCGATCTCGTTCTTTCCGCCTCCGGTGTATTTAGCATTGAAATCAAGCTTTGACATTCTTTCTGAAATATCTACAAGCTCCAATATCGGCTTCGTTATCCTTGTAGTTATGATCCAGCTTATGATTCCACCAAGGATTACCATGATAATGCCGATATATCCCAGAAATCTGTTAGAAACGCTGACGCTCTCCCTGATACTTGCAACGGCTGTTCTCATTATGATAAAATCACCGTTTCTTAAGGAACCCCAAAGCTCAAGATATTCTATCTTCATTCTCGGATCTTCGGAGGTCATCAGTTCAAAGCTGTCGGTCTTTATGATAGACCTTTCCGGGACTCTCTTTTCATTAAATCCTTCTGCCAGATTTTTTCTGGAATGGTTTTCTGACGGAGATTCAATGTCCAATTGCTTATCCGTACTTAATCCAAAAACATGATCGATCAGCCTTAAGACCATCATGTCATCTTTGCCTTCCGAGCTGATTATCGGGCTGAGTGAAGGCGTTACGACTGCCACACTTAAATTGCTCAGGCTGCAGAGTTTATTAAAAGCAACTTTCTGCTCATCCGTTAATTCTTCGCTGTCTCCTAAAAGATCGTCAATCTCGTAATATGTTTCCATGAGCGCCTTCTGACGGCTGCTCATATAATATTTCTGTAGAAAAAGTGTATTTATTATCCAGTAAAGTCCTATGCAGAAAGTCATTAAACATATAAAAGTCAATGCAAACTGCATCTTTATCGAATGGCGAAATGCTGACTTTTTCATGCTTCCTGAACCTCGAACTTATATCCCATGCCCCATATAGTCTTTATACAGTTTCCGCGCTCGCCCATCTTTGAGCGGAGTTTCTTAACATGAGTATCTATCGTTCTGGCATCTCCGAAATAGTCATAGTTCCAGACATTATTCAGGATCTTTTCTCTTGAAAGCGCGATTCCCTGATTTTCCATAAGGTAAGCGAGCAGTTCAAATTCCTTAAATGAAAGATCTACATTTGTACCGTCTATTGTAACTGAATGTGCGGCCTGATCTAAGATGATTCCGCCTGCCTTCAACTGTTTCTCTTCCACAAGTGCATTTGAACGTCTGAGTATCGCATCAACCCTTGCAACAAGTATCTTGGGTGAGAAAGGTTTCGAAATATACTCATCTGCACCGTAATCAAATCCCTGAAGTTCATCGCGTTCATCGGTCTTTGCAGTAAGCATGATGACCGGTACCTGTGAGTATTCCCTGATCTCACGAAGAACCTGCCAGCCGTCCATCTTCGGCATCATGACATCAAGAATAACAAGTGAAATGTCCTTTTCCTCAAAAAATTTATCGAGAGCTTCGACACCGTCACCTGCTTCAATTACAGCATAATTTTTCTTTGTCAGAAAGTCCTTCACGAGCTTACGCATTCTGCTTTCATCGTCTACCACAAGTACTTTAATCGTATCCATTTTTCCAAACCTCACAAATCATTGTATCTATTCTAATGTTATTATAAGTCTCAGATATAGGATACAATGGCTCTATGTTTTTTCTGTGAAAGATTTCTGTCTATTTAAGAAACACTAATAATATAATTGTTACAATTCAGTCCCCAACCAGTTGGGAACTGAATTGCAACATTCGGGGCGCAATTTTAAGTTTTTGCTGCGCAAAAAGGGCGCCCCTCACTCCCACATCATGTTCTCACGCAGCCAGCAGCAAAGTGCTGGCTGCTGACTGAATTGTAACATAAAATTCTTTATTTTTTCATTCATCACTGTTTATTTTCAGTTCGTGTTCCTTTTCCCGTATAACCTTTTCACGTTCATTCAATTCGGTTTCCCATTCAGCATATCTGTTTTCGAGAACCGTTTTATAATTTAGGATATTTGGATTCGATGCTGTCCTAAGTACCACAAATATAGCAATTATAGCAATAATGAGTATTATGTTTAAGCCGATGGATATGAATAACTTATCCTTCAGCTCATCTCGTTTTTTCTTCGGTATTATCTTGGGTTTTGGTTCGATAACCGCATCGGAATTCTTCTCCAAAGTGTACATGTTACTTAGAGGGAGCGGACTTATCTTATTTTTGTCTATACTCTCCGTCTCCATAAGAAACTTCTGTATCTTCTTCATAAAGTCATATCCGATCGGTGTAACAAATATCCGATTGGCTATAACCTTATTGTAGATTGTAAGTACACTTTCAGGTTCTTTATAATTCAAGTGTGCCTCTATATAGGCAATACGCTTAACCTCTTCCTTCGCCACCGATGCGTCACTAAGGGAATTAAATTTATAGCCTTCTACTGTGAGATCCGTCTCATTCATTTCCCTAACCTCCTGATGTCAGAGTGTACTTCCCTGTTAGTAACGACTTTGTTATTCATTGACTGAAACATTTAGCGTCAGTCATTTTAGTTATTTTATGTAAATTGCAAAAATATTTACCTAGTTTCAATTATAATGAAATAATATTGTGCTTTCAAGCAGATACGGGTAGGTACTGAAAAAAGTGCGAAAACTTGTTCGGTTTGAATTTCTTGTAACTGTTCACACCTTGCAGGTGCTCACAGTTACGGGATTTGCCCATTTTAAGATTGCCTACGGCAATGGGGCAAATCCCAGTT
>CAJORC010000195.1 GCA_905236615.1 uncultured Lachnospiraceae bacterium | reverse complement strand
TGCCGGCATTTTCCGCAGCGCGATTATAGTTTCCTGTCTCCGGACCCGTCCTTAAAGAACGCTCCAGTGCGAGATTGAAATCTATCATATCGAGAGACTGTTTGATAAGTACTGCATTCTGAGAGTTAATGAGTTTCAGCTCGTTAACGACTTTGTCGAGCCTGTCCCTTACTTCTATGAGCGCATCACGCTCTTTGGGACGCTTCTCCATCATAACTATCAGATTTTTCAGCTTTAACTCCCCAACATCCTTGTTGGTAACATTCGCGATATCATTCATAACCGTGCTGCGCTCTTTATCCAAAGCAGAGAGCACTTCGACCGCTTCCTGTTCTTCATCCGTGATTTTCTGAAGTTCAGCCAGGTTGCCCCTGACGATTACAGGGGTCTTTTTTTTCGAAAGGCTTAGAAGTTCAGTGTATTTATCTGCCTCTTTATTAAGTGTAGATATTAAGTTTTCCATTAAACTTGCCACTGCAACTTACCTCCCGCTTTTTCAAGCCAGTGCTTCCATCTGCTCTAAGAGCTTTTCTGCGAAACTTTCACCTGATACATTGTAGGTGCCGGCCTGAATCCTCTCTTTCAGCGGAGTCGTCAGCTCTTTTCTGACATCTGCCGCTTCAGCTACTGCTGCTCTTGCAGTCTGAAGATCCTTTCCGGTTCCTGAGAGCTCAAGTGCATCCCGTGCACTTATTGCAGATGAACTTCTTTCTGTCTTTTTGACTTTCTGTTTTCCGTATACCTGCATTACCTGATTGTAAGCTTCTATCCGCATTTCGGACTCCTCCTTTCTTAATTAAATAATACTTTTTATAGTTAAAAAGTCTTTGGCTGTTTATACTGCCTTAAACTTTTCAATTATCTTATCGGATATTTCACGAATTTCTTTATAGTCTGTATTAAAAAAATTCTGAAATTTATTTGAACTTTTTCTATTTTTTCGCATCTCCTCTTGAAATACTAACCTCATATCCTGTTGATGCGACGCGTCTCTGCATGCACTGCCAGCACTCTGCAGCCTCTTCTCCTGTACATATCTTTCCGTCATAAAGAAGATATTTTCCTCTGACAGTTACCGGAGAAAGATTAGGCATTATTACGTTTGCTCCTGCAAGCAGACCCTTTTCCCTTCCTCTGGCATCTATAGTTCCCAATGCTGTAGTCGCCGGAAGAAGAACCTTCGGCAGCATCAGCCTTATGATCGCAAGAAGGTGAAGAGTATCTTCCGCCCTGCCCTCTGCCTTATCCTTAAACGGTGTATCTTTATGCGGAATGAACGGTCCTATACCTACCATTTCAGGACTGAGTTCTTTTAAGAATCTCAGATCTTCGATAATGTTATCGATCGTCTGGAAGGGCGAGCCCACCATCATTCCGGCTCCTGTCTGAAATCCTATTTCTTTAAGGTCTCTCAGGCATCTTTTCCGATTTTCCGGACTTAGATTATTAGGATGCAGTTTTGAATAATGCTCTTCATTTGCCGTTTCATGCCGCAGAAGATATCTGTCTGCTCCGGCTTTAAAAAATTTTTCGTAGCTTTCCCTTGATCTTTCCCCTATGGAAAGTGTTACTGCCGAATCACCATGAAGCCTTTTTATTTCAGATACTATTTCACAGATATCATCATCGCTATAGCTTAAATCTTCACCGCCCTGTAGTACAAATGTCCTGAAGCCTAATTTATAGCCGTTTTCAACCGCAGACATTATCTCTTCTTTTTTCAGCCTGTATCTTTCTGCATTTTTATTGCTGCATCTTATCCCGCAGTATAAGCAGTCGTTTTTACAGTAATTAGTGAATTCTATAAGGCCTCGTAAATATACATCCTTTCCGTAAAACTCTTCTTTTCGCTCCCTTGCCCTTGCATAAAGGTATTCTTCATCTTTTTCATCAAGGCTTTCGAGAAGCTGTCTGAATTCATCATCGGTAAGGCTGCTTTCATTTCGGAGCTTATCAATCAGTTCTGTATTCGTCATCATATCCGGTTACGGTCATTATATTAAATGACCTTACTCTCCTGTCTTAAAAAATATCCTGCGCTCTGTCAAGGAAAAGTCTCCCCGAAAATGCGAGATGGGGGATTTCCCTGAAGCTGATGTCTTTCGGTGCCACTCTTTTATAGAGCGGATCTCCGATAACTGTCTCATAGCCCTTCAGGATTTCTGCAAGTTCCTTTTCATTCCTTATGACTTTATCCGTCTTTCGAAGGAATTCATGTCCGAGTTCCGTCGTCGCTATTACATCAGCGCTTTCATTATTCCTGATCTCATGATCTTCCGCGAGACTGAGTGATTGAACAGTTTCTCCTACCACGGCAACTTTACCGCTGTATTTTTTATCGGACAAAAATAAATTTTCTAAAGTGTTATCGCGTATTTTTTTTATAATTTTTTCTGATAACGCGCCTGTAGGCACCCCTGTAAGATATGGAATGCCATATTTTTCTTTCATAAACTCTGCGGTTTTGATGCCCGCCGAGGAAACTACAAGATTTATATCAGCCTCCGGACTTTTCAGTATTTCTTCAAAGCTGCTTCCCATAGCCCAGACAGAATTAACTGTAAAACCTTCATCCTCAAAAATCTTCCTGACCGTATCTGACGAGCTTTTTGCCGCAAAATCAAGCGGTGTCATACCTATTATATTTATCTTCCTTTTTTCTGAAATACTCTTTTCATCACGGAGTTTTTTATCCGGAAGAAATTTAACTGCAAACTCATAGAAAGCATTTGATATTCCAACACTGTAATCGTGCATGGCATTGGTTTCTATATGAAAGCAGGGAATCCCGCTCCTCTTTTCGATTATCCGTGCGATCCCCTTGAAATCCGTACCGTTTATAAATGGTATCGGCGAATTAAAAAGTGCGATAAACTTTGGTTTCAGCTTATCTGCCGCATCAAGGACATCCCTTATCAGTTTTTCATCATTTCCTGTTATCGCATCCACTTCTGAAAGTCCCGAAATAAATATAAGACTGTTCTCATAATACCAGCGCGTTTCGTCATGGGTATTATAGGTCGAATTGCATCCGGAAGGGTCATGTATGACACTCATCCCTCCCAGTTCATAAAGAGCGGACGCCGCCCCGGATACGTCTCCGGTATAAACAGGCAGTTTGTTAAATACGTTTTTCACATTCAGCTCCTCTATACATCAACAATAGATAAATAAGCAAAAAGCACCGGACCCGAAAGCCCGATGCCTATTATACCACAATTCTTATTCTGTTGTTGCTTCGGTTGACGCCTCGGTTGAAGCTTCAGTTGAAGTTTCTGCTGCAGGAAGGCTGTCTTTGTCAGCAATGGAGATCGAAACTACTTCCTTGTCATCGTTATAGCTTACACGAACCATTGTACCTGCTTCAAGGTCATCTACCGAGCAGTCTTTATACTCAGTACTGTCAGTAAGTGTAAGTGTGAGTGACTCTCCGCCTGCTGCATTTCCGTCAGGTTTTTGTCCGCCGGAAGCCTGTCCGTTAGGTGCTTCTCCGTCAGGCTTTCCGCCATTAGGTGCTTCTCCGTCAGGTTTATCTCCTCCCGGAGCCTGTCCGTTTGGTGCCTCTCCGCTGGGTTTCTCACCGTTTGGTGCTTCTCCGTCAGGTTTTTCACCTGTCGGTGCTTCCCCGTTGGGTTTCTCCCCATTAGGTGCTTCTCCGCTGGGTTTCTCGCCCTTGGCGGCATCCTGAGATCCGCCGTTGGCATCCATTTTTCCGCCGCCAACTGTTTCAAGATTTATTGTCTCACCATCTATCGATACGATCTTTGCAACTGTCTCTGTTCCCTCTGCTGCCTCTGTCGGCATTTCAGTCGGCATCTCTGTCGGCGCTTCCGAAGGCATATCCGTCGGTGCTTCGGAAACAGTTTCAGGTTCCGATGATGCTGCCTTCGCTCCCGATGTTGATGAGCATCCCATCATTGCAACAGAAAGACATGCTGCAGTTATAAATATTCCTAACTTGCCCAGATTCAATTTCTTCATAATATTTTACCTCCATATCCATGTTCGTTACCAGAACGAAATTCCTTATGGATAACAGATTATCAAAATATTATTTTCAAATCTTGTTTAGACAGTGTTTTTTTTGTGAACCTATTATTTATTAAAACTAAACCATGGTTTTCAGTAAGGCTATCAATTCCTGCATTTCTTCATCAGTGCCTATCGATATCCTCAGATAGTTGGAAAGTCTGGGCTTTTTGAAGTATCTTACGTAGATATCATGTTCCTTGAGTGCCTCATAAAGTTTCTCTGCCGGCTCTGTTTTATGCTCTGCAAAAATGAAGTTTGTCTTTGAATCCCTGAAATCAAATCCTAACTTTTTAAGCTCTGTCTTTGTCCACTCCCTTGTTGCAACTACTTTATCACGGATATTCCTGAAATATTCATCATCCAGAATCGCTTCTTTTCCCGCTATAAGGGCAGGCATATTCATCGTATATGAATTAACCGAGAATTTGACATCATTTAAGTATTTAATAAGTGCCGCATCAGCGAATGCATAGCCTATACGCATTCCTGCCAGTGCTCTGGATTTTGACATTGTTCTTGTAACAACAAGATTTTTGTATTTCTTAATAAGCGGAAGCGCCGTT
>CAJORC010000194.1 GCA_905236615.1 uncultured Lachnospiraceae bacterium | reverse complement strand
CTGATGACCAGAATGGCATCATACGAAAATACAGAAGGAAAGAAAATGATCCGTATTACTGACTATTTCCGGGGCGATTATGTCGCCTTCGGAATGCTTAAAACAGCGGTAGCGGTGACAATTTCTTTCCTTACTGTTGTGGGGATTTATGTATTCTGCAATGCGGATAAATTTATTGCGGAATTTTATGAAACAGATTTTGCAGTCATGCTGAAAAAACTGACTTCAACTTATGCGGTTGTTATGGTCATTTATCTGCTGATTGCGTTTATCCTCTACTCGTACAGATATACTCAGGCGAGGAAAAGTGTCAGGGTTTACCGGAAGGCACTGAAAAAATTAATTTCGATGTACGGAAATAAAAAATAAAGATACTTATTTCCTTGGAAGGTAAAACTGATAAAAATGAGAGAACTGATTAAGATTAAAGAAAGTATGAGGGAAATATACGGGAAGTATTCGGCTTTCATCGATCCGATGCTTAAGTTTATCCTGAGCATGGTGACCTATGGTCTGATAAATGCGGCAATCGGTAATATGAGCATACTTAAGAACCCTCTTATAATGGTCCTGTTTGCACTGATCAATGCGCTTCTTCCGGCAAATGCCATAATAGTATTTGCCAGCGCGTTTTCAGTGCTGCATATATACTCGGAGTCGGTATTTGCAGCGGCTATTGTTTTTGCGGCATTTATGCTGATGTACCTCCTTTATTTCAGGTTCTCTCCAAATGATGCGATAATTGTACTTCTGACGCCGATAAGCTTTGCGCTTCATATTCCTTATGCGATCCCGGTATGTGCGGGGATCGGCGGCAATATCTTTTCATGTATATCGGTAGCTGCAGGTGTCTTTTCGTGGTATCTGGTCAACTACTGTTCAACTGTAAAGATAGATTTTGCGGAGTCTGATGTGGAGTCGCTTGCAACATCGCTCAGAAGTTTTATTGAGGGACTTGTTGTCAATAAGACAATGCTTTTGGTCCTTATATCTTTTGTGGTAACAACCATTGTGGTTTCACTTGTTAAGAGGTTCAGATTTAACCACTCGAGAGATATAGCGGTAGTGGGCGGAGCTGTCTTAAACATGCTTATCATCATGATAGGCAGAGGAGTAATGAGGCTTAATATTTCAATACTCAATCTTTTTATCGGTACTGTAGTGGCTGTGCCGATCGCCCTGCTCCTGAATTTCTTTATTTTTGCCGTTGATTATGCAAAGACTGAAAATCTCGAATTTGAGGATGATGAGTATTATTACTATGTAAAGGCTGTTCCGAAGCTTACGAGTGATCGCTTTAATGATGATTAGAAATCGGGTAACTGTTCAGAACATTCCGAAGCGGTTGCTGCCGGGGATGTAAGAATATAGAGGCAGAAAGGATTATAAAGCACGACAGATGGCTACTGGCGTAGATGCTTTAACAAATTTTCTGGAAAGATATATATCGTTTGATTCCATACCGAGAATGGTGATTACTGACTACGTTGAGATCCTGATCATCAGTGTCTTGATCTATGAGCTGATGGTTTGGATAAAAAATACAAAGGCATGGTCACTGCTTCGCGGTATTATTGTTATTGTTGTATTTATCTTCATAGCATATATATTCCAGATGAATACCATCATCTGGATAGTTCGTAATGCCCTGAATGTGGCTATTATGGCACTTGTTGTAATTTTTCAGCCTGAATTGCGTAAGGCGCTCGATGTTCTGGGACGAAAGAATATCTTTTCTTCCTTTGCGCAGTTTAATGCTCCGGCAGGAACGGACGGACGTTTTTCGGACAAAACCATTACCGAGATAGTTAAAGCGTGCTATGAAATGGGAAGGGCAAAAACGGGAGCCCTTATAGTTATTGCGCAGAATGACCCGCTGACGGAATTTGAACGTACGGGAATAGATGTCGATGCAATAGTTACGAGCCAGCTTCTTATAAATATCTTTGAACATAATACTCCCCTGCATGACGGAGCGGTAGTTGTCCGCGGAAACCGTATAACTTCCGCAACATGTTATCTGCCCTTGTCGGATAATATGGCACTTTCCAAAGAGCTGGGAACAAGACACCGTGCAGGTGTAGGAATATCCGAGGTTACGGATTCACTGACCATTATCGTTTCAGAGGAGACAGGTCATGTTTCCATAGCTTATGAAGGAAATCTTTACAGGGGCGTGGACGCGGACTTCCTGAAGGAAAAGATCGAAATGCTTCAGGATAAGCCGGTAGAGGAGAGAAGATTCCATTTCTGGCATCAGAAGGGAAGGGCAGGTCATGAATAATTTTAAGAAACTCTTAAAAAAACTGACTGAAAACGCTTCCCTTAAACTTTTGTCAGTCATATGCGCAGTACTTCTCTGGATGGTTGTGGTCAGCATAGACAATCCTCTTATGTCGCTGCCTTTTTCACCGATACCCGTTACGGTAGTTAATGCGGATATCCTTGAAGATGACGGTAAAGCCTTTGAATTGTCGGATGCATCAAGATCGGTTACCGTTACTGTCAGGGCTGAAAGGTCAATCCTTTCCGAGCTTTCACGTGATGATTTTGTTGCGACTATTGATATGAGCGAGCTCGAAGGAAACCGGGTACCGATAGAGGTTAAGGCAACAAAATATTCGGATAAAATAGAGAGTATTACATCAAAGACAGAGTATGCTACGGTTTATACCGAGAATCTTGAGTCGGCACAGTTCAGGATTCAGTCTGCCACAGTCGGTGAAGTGGCTGACGGCTATGCTGTAGGAAATATTTCCCTTGAGACAAATATTGTAAGAGTCAAGGGACCTGAGTCTGTGGTTTCTACCATAGACAGAGCTGAGGTGCGCATAAATGTATCTAATATGAACAGTGAGATACATTCTGTTGAGAAGATCATGTTTTATGATAAAGACGGCGGAACGGTAAATGCTGCTCCCCTGACTTTGTCTTTAGAGGAAACCGGAGTGACGGTATCTATCTACAAGACAAAAGAGATAGGCATAAAGGCCGGTTACAGCGGAAAGCCTGCTAACGGATATCTGGTATCGGGAGGGCCTGCGCTGTCAAAGAGTACGGTTACGGTTATGGGAAGTGCATCGGCTCTTTCGGATATTAAATCCGTGACTATTCCGTCTGATGCGGTAAAGATTGACGAAGCTACTGAAAATGTAGTCAAGACAGTGGATATTTCGAAATATCTTCCAAGCGGTGTTTATGTGGTGAATGAAGACGAGAATGCAAAGGTTAAGGTCACGGTTGTGATCGAGCCGCTGCAGACGATCACTGTGAATGTGCCGAATTCAAATATAACCATAACGAATATCCCGTCGGGAATGTCTGCCGTACTTGCGGAGCCACAGGGAACATCTTCGCTTACACTCACAGGTCTTGCTGCATCGCTGGCGTCTGTAAATGCATCTTCGGTTACGGGAGCGGCTGATATTGCATTGTTAAAACACAGTCAGGGACTTGACATGTTGAATCAGGGTGTATATGATGTGAACGTTGCCTTTATTCTTCCGTCAGGTGTGACTATGGCTGATGAGGTTAAAGTTTCGGTCGTTATTTCAGGCGAGGAGAAGAAGGAAGAGAGCAGTGAAGGCGGAGCGGATACGGTCAGTGACGCTGATGCTGATACCGGAAATTGAATTCTTTATTTATTGATACAAACTTTTGGAGGAACTTTTATGTCCAGACTTTTTGGAACTGATGGTGTAAGAGGAGTTGCAAATTCTGAATTAACACCGCTTCTGGCTATGCAGCTCGGAGCTGCGGGAGCCTATGTCCTTACTGAGCAGAATTCTTACAGACCTACGATCATGGTCGGTTGTGATACCAGAATATCCGGAGATATGCTTGCAAATGCGCTTATGGCAGGTATCTGTTCGGTCGGAGCGAATGCTGTTTATGTTGGAGTGCTTCCCACACCGGCAATAGCTTATCTTACAAGGAAATACAAGGTTGATGCAGGCGTTGTTATTTCAGCTTCACATAATCCGGTTGAATTCAACGGTATCAAATTTTTCAATAGTGAAGGCTACAAGCTTTCTGATGAACTTGAAGACAGGATAGAGGCCCATATTCGGAATGGCAATAAGGATATACCCAAACCTACAGGTTCTGAAGTTGGTAAGATCAAGTATAGAAGGGACGCAAGAGAAGAGTATATAAATCAGTCCATGAGCCAGATCAAGACTGACCTTCGCGGCCTTAAGATAGTTGTAGACTGCGCGGAAGGAGCTTCATACTATACTTCGGTAGAAACATTGAAGGAACTCGGCGCGGAAGTAGTTGCGATTCATAATAATCCCGACGGAACGAATATTAATGCTAACTGCGGTTCAACACACATGGAAGAGTTATGTGCGAGAGTCGTAATGGAGCACGCAGATGTCGGGCTTGCTTTTGACGGAGATGCGGACAGACTCCTTGCTGCTGATGAGAACGGTAAGGTAGTCAACGGTGATGAGATCATGGCTATCATCGGAACAGACATGAAGAAGAAAGGAGAGCTTGACGGAAACAGCATAGTTGTTACTGTAATGACGAATCTGGGCTTTATCCTTATGTGCAAGAAGCTGGGGATAGAAGTTCATCAGACAAAGGTAGGCGACCGCTATGT
>CAJORC010000193.1 GCA_905236615.1 uncultured Lachnospiraceae bacterium | reverse complement strand
TTGAAAGCACATCAATGTAAGCCTCATCGCTGTAACTGACTGAGCTCTCACTTCCTGCTGCATTCTCCGCACTTGCTATTTCCGGAACAGCAGTTGCCACTACCGCCACGGAAAGTGCCGTTGCAAAGATGCGCTTGCGAACTAACTCAATTCTCTTCATAGCTTAACTCCCATACTTGAATTTTTATTTGCCGGAATAATACTGATAATTTGTCATCTTCTATTTCTCATTACAGATTTTTCAATTAAAATCTCCGTAACTATTCCGGTTCTCCGTACCCTTGTGTAAAAAGCCCGCATTCCACAATTTGCAAGCTTTTTCGCACTTTTTACAATACTTGCTTAAATTTTAATGCCTCTGAAATTGTATGTCAATCAGTGCAAACAAGGTTGTAAAAATACAATCGGTTCTGAAAGCAGGGAGCAATTTTTCAGTAATAAGACGTCAAAAAAAAAATAACCGCCCCGGTCTGGAAAACTGAGCGGTTATTAAAAAATAAAACTCAAACATTTTTTCAGTTACAAAGCATCACTTTGCAGTAATCTTCACTTTTATCCCGCATTATCATAAAACCTTTTTCAAGTTCATCTATTGAGAACCTGTGGCTTATAAGACCTGCAGGATGAACTTTTCCTTCAGTGAGGCAGTCCCGTACATAATGCCAGTCATCGCTGATACTGTTATCCTGAATAAATACCGAATTCCAAGTACCTGAAATGTAAGCCTCATTCCTCAGGATCTTCCAGTAAACTTCCCGGGACAATGTCATATCCGAATATGGATTTCCCACAAGAACGACCCTCGCTCCCGGATTTAAGGTATCAATACCATAAGACAGACTCTCATTTCTTCCAACTGCTTCAAGATAGAAGTCTGTTCCTCCGCGTTCTTTCAGCCACTCAACAGGATCGGAATATCTTTTATCACAGAAATACTCTTCTTTAATACCGAGCCCGGTAACCCGTTTTTTCTGGCTGTCCTTATTTCCGATAAAGAAAATTTTTTCAATGCCTTTTGCTTTCAGGAACATCGCAAGCATGAGACCTATCGTTCCCGCACCGCATATCACATAATTCTTATCCTGCGGGATTTCATTCCCGTAAGGCTCAGTTCCCTGCCGTATCGCATGAACGGCAACTGCCATAGGTTCAAGCATGGCTGCCTCTTCAAAAGAAACATTATCCGAAACTTCCATGAGATTTTTTACGGGAACTCTCACATACTCCGCAAAAGCCCCGTCTCTTCTCGAACCTATATAGTCATAATTTCTGCAAAGCTGAGGTCTGTTCGTTTTGCACGGTTCGCATTCCCCACAGGGAATAAGCGGAAAAACAGCTACTCTTTTTCCGATCCAGCGCTCATCAATCCCGTCCGCGACAGAGTCAACCACACCCGAAAATTCGTGTCCCGGGATCAGCGGCATATTGTGCGCACCGGTCTTGTATATTCTCGGAATGTCCGAACCGCAGATACCTGCAGCTTTCACCTGCACGATCACCTCACCGGGAGCTGCTGCCGGTTTTTCAACGTCCTCCCGACGGATATCATTTATCGCATGCAAAACCCATGCATTCATCAGAATTTCACCTCAAACTGTACTTTTGTTTCCATGATCTTTCTGAAGCGTTCAAGATCCTCATTTGTTGTTATCTTGAAATTTCTCTCATCACCATTAAGAGTCGCGATATCAAGTCCCGCCATCAGTGCCGGCTCAGCCGAACCCGAGACTGAAAGGATCTCTTCTCTTGTAAGAGCTTCATTAGCAGCAAGATATTTACCGAAATGGAAAGCTTCCGGAGCCTGCCCTGCAAGTATCTTGGACCTGTCAAGCCTGCTCTTGATAGTATGACCATCTTCACTGTAATAAACGGTATCTTTCATCGGAATGACCGGAACAGCCCCGTCATGTCCGACAACCGCATTTAAGGTATTTACTATAAGTTTCTCCGAGATCATCGGTCTTACGGCGTCATGTATGAAAACAATATCGCTATTTTCGGCATAATTATCGATATCCCTGAGTCCGTTAAGGATCGAAAGCTGTCTGTTTTCACCCGGATTTGAAAATCCCCTGAACTTTGACGCATCCGGAAGCTCAGTTAATATAGGCTCCCACCAGCTGTGCTCGGCAACCACCTGTATCGCGTCAATCTCATGACTCTCGCAAAGTCTCTGAAGACAATGGATAATTATCATCTTTCCGCAGATATTAATATACTGTTTCGGAACCTCAGAATTTATCCTTCGTCCTATACCACCCGATAATACCAATGCTACATTCATCAAATCTCCATCCCCCTGATCTTTTTGACTATTTCCCTATAAGACTCTTCCTTTCCGAAAAGAAGTGACGTACCAAGCACAAAGCCCTTTATCCCCTTTGGTGCGAAAGTTAATATCTTATCCGCACTGCAGGCTCCGTCCCAATATACATCAAACTTCATATCTTTCTTTATTGCCAGAAGCCGGTCATACTTTTCACCGACAAAAGGCAGGAACATCTGTCCCGCATTTCCCGGATTGACCGACATTACCAGAACCCTGCTGACGATACGGAGCAGTTCAAATACAGCCCCGACACTCGTTCCGGGATTGATCGCAATTCCGGGTATCATTCCCGCATCAATAACCCTCTGTAATGTTGCCGAAGGGTGATACTCAGCTTCCGGATGAATATAGATCGTATCTCCGGGTCTGAGTGATCTTATAAAAAGGTCTATCGTGTTAAGCGGATGTTCAACCATCAGATGGACATCCAGCGGTTTATCCGTAAGCGAGCGGATACAGCGCAGATCATTCAGAGACATGGCATAATTGCCCACATAACGTCCGTCCATTATATCAATGTGAAAAGAATCTATCCCGGCTTCGTCAAGTTCGTGCACTTCACGTTCAAGGTTCCGGTAATCCGCACACATCATCGAAGCCATCAGTTCAAATTTCAGCTCTTTCCCCATTGCATCCCCCTCTCGCACTAAGTAAGCTGTCACTATGTCAAAAAATCACAACCCCATACCGTCTTCGCTCCATATTTCTGTAATTTTTGAGATTATACGGCATTTTCATTATAACATTATGACGATATTCTTTCAAATAATACCGCATTTTATATGCAAATGTACTGATAAAAAGCCAAAAAAAATTATTTGACCTATATATAACCGAATACTTATAATAATTATTGATGAATTTTAATGAGAGAGAGAATGTTAAGATGAAAAAAGAATCCAATAACCTTGCACTGCTGCCCATCCTTGTTTTTCTTGTACTGTATATAGGATGCGGCATTTATTATGAGTATGTACATCCTATCGAAGGCGGAATGGGATTTTATGTAATGAGCGTTGTTGTGGCGTTTATGATCTCGCTTATAGTCGCCTTCCTTCAGAACAGAAGCTTAAGCTTTGATGAAAAAATACACGCCTGTGCCATCGGTATCGGCGATGACAACATAACAATTATGCTCTTTATCTTCCTCATGGCAGGAGCCTTCAGTGGTATCGCAGGCGCAGCCGGAGGCGTTAAAAGTACGGCTAACCTGCTTCTGAACATCATTCCCGGGCAGTTTGTGATCCCCGGAATGTTTGTGATCGCCGCTTTTATGTCCATGGCTATGGGAACCAGCGTAGGAACCATCACGGTTCTCGTCCCCATAGCTGCCGAAGCCTCAAAGAACGGAAATATTCCTCTCGCCATCTGTACCGCATCAGTTGTTGGCGGTGCCATGTTCGGAGATAACCTTTCCTTCATATCGGACACCACCATTGCCGCAACGAAAACCCAGGGCGTAGAGATGAAGGATAAGTTCCGCACAAATTTCAGGATCTCGCTTCCTGCATCAGTTATCACCCTGATCTTTTTTACTGTTTATTCTTTCAGCTTAAACGGCACAAGCATGGGCAGTTATGACTATAATATCATTCAGGCTGTTCCTTATTTTATCGTTCTTATCCTTGCTTTAATGGGAATCAATGTTTTTATCGTGCTGGGTACAGGCATTGTTCTCTTTGCCGCTGCAGGCGTAATAACAGATTCTCTTGAGTTTAATTCTGCCTTCACCGCTATGGGCAACGGAACTTCCGGCATGTTTGAGACCATGATCGTTACTATCCTTGTTGCTTCCATTGCTTCTCTCATCCGTGAAAACGGCGGTTTTGAGGCGGTATTAAAATTTGTGAAGAATAATTTCAAAACCCGAAAGGGCGGTATGATAGGCATCGCAGTGATCACAATGCTCATGGATATGGCAACAGCAAACAATACTGTTGCTATTGTTATGACGGGACCGATTGCAAAGCAGATAAGCACAGAATACAAGATCGAGCCCGCGAAAACGGCCTCGATCCTGGATATCTGTTCATGTGTTATGCAGGGAATCATCCCTTATGGTGCGCAGCTGCTGATCGCAGCGGGCTTAAGCGGGGTGAGCGCCCTTGAGATTATTCCTTTTCTTTTTTATCCTTACCTGCTCTTTATCTGTCTGATGGTTTCTGTAATATTTGATAAAAGTTATTTAAAGTGACGTTGCAGATAATGAACAATCTCAGATTAAATTGGCGAAGATGGAGGCGCCGACGACGGTCATGAGGCCGGCAACGGCGATCGAAAGGCTGCTCATGGCGCCTTCGGTGTCACCGATCTGCATGGCACGTGCGGTTCCAACCGCGTGTGATGCTGAACCTATCGCAATTCCAACAGCGATCGGATCCGTTATCCTGAAAAGCTTACAGATAGCGGAAGCAAATACATTTCCGATTATACCGGTGACGATTATTACCGCAACAGTAAGGGTAACATAGCCTCCGAGTTCCTCCGACACTCCCATTCCTATGGCAGTCGTTATGGACTTCGGAAGAAATGTCACATACTCTTTGTGGTCAAGTCCAAATATCAAAGCCATTATAAATATGCTCAGAAGGCTTGTGATGACACCTGACAATATGCCAAAGATTATAGCTTTCCAGTTTTTCTTCAAAAGCTCCATCTTCTCATAAAGCGGTACCGCAAGACATACCGTTGCAGGTGTAAGGAAATAGCTTAAATACTTTGCTCCTTCATTATATTTATCATAACTTATGTTTCCCGTCTTCAGCACTATCATAGTGATCACTATCGAGATAAGAAGCGGATTAAAAACGGCTATCTTAAACTTTTTCTGAAGGGCATATCCCACCGCATACGCGAGAAAACTGATCGATACTCCAAAAAACACCGCATTCTCAAGCATTTCAGACATTTTTTCCACCTCCGATCCTCGAAACAAACTGGGTTGCAAGGCCGGCCACAACCATAACAACAACTGTAGATACCGCGGTCATTATAAGGTAAGGTATCAGATTTCCCTTAATGACTCCCCAGCTCTCAAGCAGTCCGACCGCTGCCGGAATGAACATCAACGGCATTATTTCGATCAGGAATACCGAGGTTTCCTTCACATCCGAAAGCTTGACAACTCCGCTGCAGAGCAGGATAAACAGGATCAGCAGCCCATATATGCTCGCAGGAACCGGAAGCGGGAGAAGCTCATTCAGAACTTCTCCGATAAATGAGATGAACACAATAATTCCAAACTGTTTTAAGTATTTCATAATAGACACTCCTCTGAAGAATTTCAGGCGGTTTACATGAGTAATC
>CAJORC010000192.1 GCA_905236615.1 uncultured Lachnospiraceae bacterium | reverse complement strand
TATCGGAAATGTTCATAAGTACGCTCGTGAAGAGGACAGACCGGAGAAGACTATAGTTGTTATCACGACAGACGGAATGGAAAATGCAAGCAGGAACTATTCTCGTGAGAAGATTGAAAAGATGGTAAAGAAGCAGCAGAAGAAATATGGCTGGGAATTTATTTTCATAGGAGCAAATATCGATGCTTATGCAGAAGCGCAGAAGTATGGCATACGCAAAGACAGGGCGGTAAATTATGTGTGTGATACGGTTGGTACTGCGAATGTATTTACCGGTGTTACCAAAGCGGTATGTGCGGTTATGAGATCGGAAAGTGCTTATGCAGCTGCAAAGAATTTAAGTGATAGCGCGTGGGATGAAGATATAACCGCAGATTATGAGAGGCGTGGCAGAAAGTAAGTTGTTTATATATAAAATTCCTTGTTAGGAAAGTTTTAGTTAAATAAGTATAAGGCTTTGAAAAAACTGGAAATGATGCTGAAAACCCGGGAAGCTGACAATAAAGCAAAACAGGTCAATGATGCATGGAGAGAGCACAACAGGATCGTAAGGGGAAATCCGGTGAGAGTTTATAAAGGAATGGATTTCAAAAGAAAACTTAATTGTAAAGCATTGTAATAAAACATAATGACAGTTTTGCATTTGTATAATAAAATAAATAAATAAATTGAAGCGCAAAAAGAAAGTGAAAGATAGATGGATAAAAGAAAAGTAATATTTATAGATGTTGATGGTACATTAGTGAATTATGAAAATGTGCTGCCAAAGTCAGCAGTTACAGCTATCCGAAAGGCAAGGGAAAACGGACATAAGGTATATATCTGCACAGGTCGATCCGAGGCAGAGGTCTATGATTATATATGGGATATTGGACTTGATGGGATGATTGGTGGAAATGGCTCATATGTTAAAAATGGAAATGAGGTAATATTTCATCAGATGATTCCGGAAGATGAGACAAGGCATGTTGTTGACTGGCTTCACGACAGAGGACTTGAGTTTTATCTTGAGTGTAATAGTGGACTTTATGGCTCTGAACATTTTGAAGAGGCAGGACTTAGTGTAATTCAGGAGTATACAAAAAGAAAAGGGCGGGATGAAAGTAAGGTAACTATAAGGAGTGTATTCCCTGAGATGATCTTTGGGGAAAACCTTTATAGAGATGATGTGAATAAAGTATCATTTATACTGAGATCGTACCGTGATCATCTGGATTCCATAGAGGAATTTCCAAACCTCAAGCCCGGTACATGGGGTGGAGCAGGTGAAAAAGCTCTGTTTGGAGATTTGGGAGTAAAGGACATAGATAAAGGAAAATCGATTGATATCCTTTTAAATCATATCGGGACAAGTATTGATGATACATTTGCTTTTGGAGATGCAAAAGTTGACATACCGATGCTTGAAAAATGTGCCATTGGTGTTGCGGTTGCCAGTGGTGGTGATGAAATAAAAGCCATGGCAGATTATGTTACAGATGCGGTTGATGAAGATGGAATCTACAATGCGTTCAGACATTTTGGATTGATATGACTTTCCGAATGCAAATTCGGCAACCGTATTGGACCAGCAACTGCAAGAATGCAGGGATAGTATGTCTTACTTGGTGAGGCTGCTGACATTAAGAATAGTGGGGTTACACAAATATGAGATTTTTGCATTTAGGTGATCTGCATCTTGGTAAATCATTAGGCGATTTTGATCTGGCAGAAGATCAGGAATATCTGCTTAATCAGCTATTGGATATAGTGGATGAAAAGTCAGTTGATGCCGTTTTAATTGCAGGAGATGTTTATGATAAGGCTATTCCCAGCGAATCTGCAACGAGGATGCTTGATAATTTCCTGAGCAGACTTGCGGAGAAGAATATCTATGTTTATATAATTAGTGGAAATCATGATTCTGATGAACGGCTAAAATATGGCAGCCGTCTTTTTGAAGCAAATCACATCTATATTTCGACAAAATATGAAGGCAGCCTGTGCAAAGAAACCTTAAAAAAGAATAACGAGGAAGTTGATATATTTCTCTTGCCTTTTGTAAAAGCATCGCAGGTGAGACATTATCTGCCGGATGAAAAGATAGAATCCTATGATGATGCGGTAAGAGCAGTCATAAAGAAAGCGGATATAGACAGATTAAGATGCAATATACTCGTTGCTCATCAGTTTGTAGCCGGAAAAAGCGAAGATCCAATACTTGGTGGATCTGAGAGTCTTGGAACACAGAGTGTTGGATTAGTTGAAAAGATAGGTTATGACTGTTTCGATGGCTTTGATTATGTTGCTCTCGGGCATATCCATTCCCCGCAGCAGGTTGGAAGAAAAGAGGTCAGATATTCAGGTTCGCCTCTCAAGTATTCGCTGAGTGAAGTTTATAATGAAAAATCTGTACCTCTTATCACTGTGAGTGGAAAAGGAAAAGCGGATATTGAGTTGGTGCCTGTCAAACCCATGAGAAATATGAGGCACCTGAAAGGAAAAATCAGGGAACTGCTTGATAAGGGAAACATAACCGCCCCGGAAGATTTTATTTATGCAACACTTACTGACGAGGAAATTGTAAGCGATGCCATGGGCGTTTTTCAGCAGGTGTATCCCAATACTGTGAAGATAGATTATGACAATTCGCACACAAGGGAAATAGAGCAGGTAGATATTTCTAAGATTGCTGAGAACAGATCATTTGACGAGCTGATAAGCGATTTTTACAGACAGATTTATAGTTGTGAGATCAGTGAAGAAGAAATGGATGTTATGAGAACAGTGGCAAGAGAGGCGGGGGTGCTGCATGAAGCCGATTAAACTGATAATGAGTGCATTTGGACCATATGCCGGAGAAATGTCCGCAATAGATTTCTCTCAGTTTGAGGATAAGGGATTATTCCTTATATCAGGTGATACAGGGGCAGGGAAGACTACTATTTTTGATGCTATCTGTTTTGCTCTTTATGGTGAAACAAGTGGAAGATACAGAAATAAGAAAAATCTGAGAAGTGAGTATGCAAAAGAATCTACGGAGACTTTTGTTGATTTTTATTTTACGCATCAGGGAAAAGACTACCATATCTGGAGAAGGCCCGAATATGAAAGAAAAAAACAGCGTGGTAGCGGAGTAACTTCTATTAAGGAGAATGCTATCCTGTATTCCGATGATAACACACCGATAGAAGGAAAAACACAGGTTAACGAAGCTGTAAGGGAACTACTGCATATTGATGAAAAGCAGTTTAAGCAGATTGCAATGATCTCGCAAGGGGAGTTCTGGGCATTGTTAAATGCCAGGACAGATGACAGAACAAAGATCCTGCGCACAATTTTCCAAACGAGTGGATATAACAATATCGAATACCTGTTAAAGGCGCGTATGGATACCAGCTATAGGTTAAAGGCTAAAACAGAAGACAGCATTGTACAGTATTTTAATGATGTTTCTGTAGATGAAAATGATGATCTTGCAGAGGAATTGTCTGATCTTCAAAACAGGGCAAAGAAATCAGGGAGTGCATGGAATCTTGAAGAAATGATTCAATTATTGGATTCTGTGATTGAATCAGACAAAAGCAGGCTGGAAGATGCGGATAATGAGCTAAAGAATATTGAAAAAGAATCTGATAGCAGCAAAGAAGACCTTGCAATGGCTGAAACAAACAATGGCTTCATTATCCGGTTCGAAAATCTGAAAATAAAAGAAAAGGAACTGAAAGAAAAGAAGAAGGATATTGACGGGAAGGAAGCTCTGCTAAACAG
>CAJORC010000191.1 GCA_905236615.1 uncultured Lachnospiraceae bacterium | reverse complement strand
TAATTTAAGATAATAAGTGATGTATTCATAGGTTCATTATAGAATAAAGAAAGGTAGTCGGCAATGGTATTTGTAACGCTTTTTACACGTTTGAAAAATGTTCATCTGTTAAAAGATGTCGGGATGATACCTTATCTCCTGCACAGGGATTTCGGTGTGAATTCAGTAGTGGTCTCATGCCGCAATGACAAGGAATACCCTTATATTGACAGTGAAGTTAAGGGCCTTAAGCAGATGTTCATAAAGAAAAGCCGTATCTCTCCGATAGTTTCCGGGGCAAAATTTGTATGGAAAAATGCGGAAAAGATCGATGTGCTTAATGTTTATCACTTAAATCTTTCGTCTTTTATATATCTTCTGATATATAAATTCAGGAAAAAGCCTGACGGTAAGGGATACCTCAAGCTTGACATGGATCTGAACGGATATAAGAGGCTCTTTATGCTGAATCCGGTGGGATTTATTAAGCGTATGACGATGAAGCTTGCGGATGTGGTTTCTGTGGAAACTACTACGATAGCGGGCTGGCTTGAAGAAAAATACGGTTCAAAGATACTTTATATTCCGAATGGATTTTATACTGATGAAAAAGCGCCTTTAAGAAAATTCGGTAAAGAGAATATAATTTTAACCGTGGGAAATCTTGGAACTTATCCGAAGGCTACGGATGTCCTGCTTGATGCATTTGCCGGGGCGGCAGCGGGCAATGACTGGAAACTGGTTCTGGCGGGACCGGTCGAGAAGAAATTTAAGCCTCATATAGATGAGTTCATGAAGAAGCATCCAGATCTGAAAGACAGGATAATTTTCACCGGACCTATTTCGGATAAGAAGCTCTTAAATGATTATTACAGGAGGGCAAAGATATTCACACTTCCTTCGAGGAGCGAGAGTTTTGGCATTGTCCTGCTTGAGGCTGCGGCCTGCGGTGATTTCCTTGTAACTACGACCGGAGTTCCGGCAGGCAAGGATATTTATAATGACGGAAAGTTTGGATATATTGTTCCTACAGACGACAGCGTTGCACTTTCCGGGTCTTTTGTAAGACTCATGAACTCTTCGGCAGACTGGGAAGAGAGAGCCATAGAGATCGCTGATTACACATGGCATGATTTCAGATGGGAACCTATAGTTACGAAATTACATGAAAGCTTGCGCCAATGATCACAATAATAACTATCTCTTACAATGAGACAAAAGCTATAGCAAAGACAATTGAATCCGTACTTTCACAGGATTACACGGACTACGAATATATAATAAAAGACGGCGGTTCCACAGACGGAACTGTCGAAAAAGCCGAAAGCTTCAGAAAAGCTTTTGAGGAAAAGGGTATAAGCTACAGGATCATAAGCTCGAAGGACAGGGGAATATATGATGCCATGAACATCGGTGTATCGGAGGCTCATGGAAAATGGACCGCTTTTATGAATGCGGGTGACGAATATTTCTCGAAGCATGTATTTTCTGATATTTTCGGGAAACGGGGATGGACGGGAACGGATCTGATATTTGGAGATACTGCGGAAGAAGAGTACGGAGAACTTCATTATTTCAGAAAGTGTCCTGAACTCATAGAAAAGAGGATGCCTTTTTCACATCAGAGCGTTTTTGCCAGAACAGAGCTTCTGCGGGAATTTCCTTTTGACCTTAAATGGAAGATAGGTGCAGATTATGATTTCCTCTTAAAAGCGTATAAGTCCGGCAAAAAATTCAGGGACAGCGGAGTTCTGATAGCTAAAATATCAAAAAGCGGTGTATCCAGTATAAAGCTGAAGGATACATATCTTGAAACCATTGCTATAAAGAAAGAACGCGGAGTTCCCGTACCTGATGAAAAGCAGATGAAAAAGGAGCTCCTTTCTGTTTCACTTCGTCAGTTCGGAATGGATCATTTCCCGGATTTCCTTAAGTATTATATCAGGAAGATACAGCGGAAAATGAGGAAACAGGCAAAGGTGACGTAATCATATGGGTAGTGAAAAAACTTTTTGCCTCAGAAATCGTTTTTTAACTGCGGTCAAAAAGTGTTTTCATACCCATATGATTACTGAGAACAGGAGCGAAAAAAGGAACGTAATGGGGATATTATCAAGAAAACTGTCAGAGATGGCTGCGGGAGTGTACCGGCAGACGGTTCTCCGATTTAAGAAATTAAATATCGAAATAAAGAAGAAATCCATATTTAAGCCGGGAGTTTATATCAGAAAGGCTGATTTTGAAGGAAGGAATTTTTTAGGGAAAAATACTTCTTTCGTTAATGGTAAGATGGGATTTGGAAGTTACATAAACAGGGACGGGGATTTTTCCGAAACCGATATAGGACGTTACTGTTCGATAGGCGCCAATGTTTCAACAGTGGTTGGCAGACATCCCATAGAAAAGCAGCTTGCCATGCATCCGGCATTTACCGATCCGGCGCCGGTATTCGGTTTCAGTTATGCAAAAACTAAGACTTTCGGTGAAAAAAACGGAAGGATAACTATCGGAAATGATGTCTGGATTGGCAATCATGTAAAGATACTTGACGGTGTTAAGATCGCTGATGGTGCAGTGATCGGTGCGGGTGCGGTCGTAACGAAGGATATCCCTCCTTACGCGGTGGCAGCCGGGATTCCTGCAAAAGTCATAAAATACCGTTTTGACAGTGCTACGATAGATGAACTCCTCAGACTTAAATGGTGGGATAAAGGTGAGGAATGGATAAGAGAGCATATAGATGAGTTTGCCGATCTGGGCAGAGGCTTGTCTAAGATGCGGGAAGTATGATAAATGAGGATTATTTTTCTTCTGATGAAGATGAAGGCATCATTTTTGCAAGTTCACCATTTACTGTAAAAGGAATGGCGGCAAAGGAAACAGTCTTTGCAGTCCTTTTGAGAAGATATTCCGGACTGCTTCTGGAAAGAGAGACCGGGAATATATTCGCCGACCCTGATGAAGGCGCATCGCTTACTGCAGAGCAGTATGAGAGAATAATCAATAGCGATGAGGTCTTTTCGGTAAAATATGAAACGGTAAAGGGAGAGTATCCTTCCGGCAAGAAGAAAAGCAAAGCTGATCTTACTGAAAACTTTCCGGTTCACGGGATAATAGCGCTCATGATCCTGGTATTCTCTCTTTTTTCTGAAAGTGAAAACCGTTTTGGTAAATACCGTTCTTTCGGAAGAGCTTTTACTGCCGGAGAGCGAATGGTCATTTTTGCGGAAAAAAGACTCGCCTCCCTTACAATACCGGCGTTGGCAGGAGTTATTGCAGTTAGGATAATGGAAGCCGGAACTTCTTTTTTTATGGATCTGCTGCTTATGCTTGCTTTTATTTTATATACGACATTCTGGTGCTCGCTGTTCAGCAGTTTTTTCAAAAGGGAAGAGGCTTATATATGCTGGTCGCTTTTGATCTTTGCGCTGTCTTTTCTGGTCACGCCCGTGCTTTGGAATATTGGTGAGTATCTGCCTTTGGCGGCGAAACTTTCATGCCTGCTTCCGAACGGGGCGTATATGTATTTGCTGGAACTGTGGTCGTAAACATATATATCATGTCATGTAAATAGGCAACTTGTCGTCGGTGTCGGTTGGTGTTATTATATAATGATGACAGGTATGCTATACATATTGGAGGAATTATTATGCTGGCTAAGAAAGCGGATGTAGAAATGTATAATGAACTTGTATTGGGAATTCTAAATGCGTTAGGCAGTCAAACCCTCAGTATTATTGTTTATGGTTCTACCGCAAGAGGAACCGATACATCCGAATCGGATGTTGATATTGCTGTAATAGTACGCAGTAATTTGGATAATAAAGAAGAAGATGCACTGTCAGATTTTGTGGTTGATATGAACATAAAGTATGATAAAGTTTTTTCTGTTATTGATATTGAGAATGACGTGATAGAAAAATGGCAGAATGTAGTTCCATTTTATAAAAACATGAGGAAAGAGGGAATTGTACTATGGAAGGCAGCATGATTGACCTGTCAAAGTATCGGTTTGATAATGCCTTAGATGATATTGATATGCTTCAGCCTTACCTTGAATCAAGATGGAAATGATTGTCCTCCAATAAGATAGTCTATGATTGTTAAGGAGCAGTTTCGCATGATGAAACTGCTTTTCTAATTATGGAGTATAAATACATACACCAGGAGGAAACAGTTATGAGAAAATATATTGAAAGGTATCTACATTGGAATGTATAATGATATAAACATAGATTTTTCTAGAGGAGAGAGTATATGCTTTCATTCGTATTTACTGAAGACAGTTTCAGGGTAGATAAACCTGATGAAGAATTAAAAGAACAGGTTGAACTAAGAAAAGAATTTCTGGATAACAGATATAAAGCACTGTTGAAACTTGGATTGTCAGCGGAAACAAAAAATGACAGTGCATCGTTGGCTTTTTTAAGGAAGATTTCGGAAGAATTTATCCGTTGTCTTACAAATTCTCCTGATTTGGAAATTGCAAGGGAAAATATAATAATCGAATTGGCAGATGAAGATATAGAAAAAATAGAAATGGCAGTTCCATTTGGAATCGGAACGGAAAACATTTCAAAAGCGTGGATTTCCTTACAGATCATGAGGCTAAATCGCTTGTTTTCGGAGGAACTTCGTGAATATAAGGGAACTGTTCAGATGTTTCTTGCTGAAATGAGCCAGGACTTAAAAACGCCGGAAAGATTATTTTTTCATCTGGTAGAGAATAAAAAGGATGAAGCTGATCCTTTTGCATTTCTTGCAACCTATGCCACAAAAGATGAGGAAGGCAGAATCAGACACCTTCCTCTTTCTTATGCATTGGAAGAATATAAGCATGACCGACAGAAACTTATGTCGCTTCTTTCTTGTCTTGAAAAGGTGTCAGAAGTATCAACACTTTTGGCATCGTTTGTTGAATCGGGTGAAATGTTTCATCCTTTGAGGCTGAGCAGTGATGAAGCTTACGATTTCCTGAAGGCTGTTCCGGAAATTGAAAAATGCGGGGTAGTATGTCGTGTACCGATATGGTGGAAGAGAAATCAGAGCAATGTTAATCTTCAGGTAAATCTTGGCGGTAAAAAGCCTTCATTGCTAGGATTTGAGACTATTGTGGAAATGAACCCAAGACTTGTGGTAGATGGTGTCGAGCTAACGGACTCAGAAATAAGGAAGCTATTGAAGCAGACTGAAGGGCTTGCCTTTCTGAAGGGAAAGTGGATAGAAGTAAACCATGAGCGCCTGGAAAAACTTCTTGAACGAATGGAGAACTATTCAGGCGAACTTTCTTTGATGGAGGCAATGAAACTGGAAGCCGGAATATCGAATGAAAAGATTGACCTGGATAACGGTATAAGAGTCAGTAATGAAAAATGGCTTGGAAAATTGCTTGAGAACTTAAGGAATCCAAAGTCGATAAGTAAAGAGAAAATTCCTGCATCAATAAATGCAAGTTTGAGAAGCTATCAGGAAACTGGATTCAGATGGCTTTCATATATGAATAAGCTGGGATTTGGTGCGTGTCTTGCAGATGATATGGGACTTGGAAAAACATTACAGGTTCTTACTTTCTTATCTGCATACTATAAGAAGAACAAAAATGCATGCGTGCTTCTGATTGTTCCTGCCTCTCTCCTCGGAAACTGGAAGAAAGAAGCAGGGATCTTTGCGCCTAAACTTCCTATAAGAATCCTTCATGGCAGAAAAGCGTCTGAAATGGAGGAAGAATATCTGAATAACACAGTGTTCCTGAACATAACTACTTATGGAATGGCGCTTAGGATGACAAGACTCTCTGAGCGGACAGCAGATTGTCTTATCTTGGATGAGGCACAGGCAATAAAGAATCCGGGTACAAAACAGACAAGAGCGATCAAGAAGATTCCGGCTCTTCACAGGATAGCTATGACGGGAACCCCAATAGAAAATGATCTCACAAATCTCTGGTCACTATTCGATTTCCTTAATAAGGGATTGCTTGGAAGCAGTGATGAATTTAAGGATTTTTCATCTTCATTACCTCAGCATAATGATGGGTTCTTAAAACTCAAAAATATGATATCACCGTTTATATTGAGACGACTCAAGAGTGATAAGAAGATAATCGCAGATCTGCCGGAGAAGATTGAGAAGACTGAGTATATACAGCTGTCGCAAAAACAGATAGTACTCTACAGAAAGCAGGTAAATGACCTTCAGAAAACTCTGGCGGAAGTTGACGGAATACAGAGAAGAGGAATTGTTCTTGCTGCAATAACAAAACTCAAACAGATATGTAATCATCCGGATCAGTTCCTGGGTCAGGAAAGATATGCAGTTAATGAAAGTGGAAAATTTGAAGTATTGAAAACTTTGTGTGAGACCATATATGAAAAACGGGAACGCCTTTTGCTGTTCACACAGTATAAAGAGATAATTCCTTTCCTGAAGAACTTTCTGGAAGATGTTTTTGAAACAGAAGGCATGGTTATTCATGGTGGTGTTCCGGTAGCTAAAAGGCAAAAGCTTGTAGATGAGTTTAATGGGGAAGATTATGTTCCTTTCATGATTCTTTCATTGAAAGCGGGTGGAACAGGATTAAATCTGACAAGTGCGAATCATGTTATTCACTTTGACAGATGGTGGAATCCGGCTGTTGAGAATCAGGCGACTGACAGAGCTTACAGGATAGGTCAGGATAAAAGTGTTATTGTACATAAATTTGTGGCATCAGGTACGATCGAGGAAAAAATAGATGAAATGATCAACAGTAAAATTGAACTTGCTGAAAATGTCATAGGAAGCGGAGAAAAGTGGATTACGGAAATGTCTGATGAAGCTCTTCTTGGACTTATGAAGCTGGAGGTCTGAGATGCGTAAATATTGGGATGATACAACTTTTTTTGCACAGCCGCCGGCTGCAGAATTAAAGCGTAAGGCTAAAGAGAGCCTTACCAATGCAAAGAAAAAAGGAAGAAAATAC
>CAJORC010000190.1 GCA_905236615.1 uncultured Lachnospiraceae bacterium | reverse complement strand
GATAAATCATCTAATTTTGAAGTTGATGAGGAAATGAGATTCATCAGGGAAAGAAAAACTGAGATTATCGGAGCTGTAGTACAATAACGGAGGATATTGCAATAAATGTCGGAAAATTATGAGGCAACCACAAATTTAAGGGAGATTGCCTTAAGGATAATCGCACACAAAAAAATACTGATCATAGCGACTCTTGTTATTGCTGCGGCTTTTACAGTGCGTACAGCCCGTCATGTAAAAGTTACTTCAAATTATGTTGAAGGAAAGGGCATGATATCGGAAGAAGAATATGCCGATAAAATTGAACGCTACAATCTGATGAGAGAACAGTATACGACCATGATATCGGATGTTGAAAGTCAGATAAAAGTAAAGAATGATTATATAAATAATTCGATACTTATGAGCATTGATCCATATCGCGAGGTCAGAGCTACATTTCAGGTTCAGATCGTCAGCGGCAACAGTTCTGCTATAACTGATCAGAATGTAAAGAATTCAATCACAAATTATTATAACCAGTTTATTGTTAACGGAAGCGGATGGTCTGAGATAGCGGAAGAACTTGGTATCAAGGAAGGATATTTGAGAGAAGCCTGCGTAACGTCTGCGGATACCAATACCTGTATAGTAACTGTTACCCTGAAAAATAAGGATGAGGAGAACGCAAATAAGATCGCTTCAATGATCAAGGACAAGATACTTACTTACTATAACAGTTCAAGTTCCAATAATGCGCCTCATATTATTTCGATCAAAAACGAAAATACAAGCTCGGTTCTTGATAACGATCTTATTTCGATACAGTCAACGAAACGAAATGAAGTTAACGGCTTAAAGAGGAATATAATTGATTACAATAACAGCATCAACAATCTTTCTAAGCCCGATGAAGAAAAAGTTATCCATGAGACTGCCGTAAAAGCAGGTAAGAAGGATATTCTGGTAGGCATGATAGAAGGTCTTTTACTTGGACTTGTACTTTCAACAATGGCAGTAAGTATTTATCTTATTTATGGGGACTTTGTTCTTTCGTCATCGGAACTGGAAAGGAAGTTTAAGATTTTTTCATTCCCGGGTTCGAAGTCGATGGACATGTTCTGCTATAAGGTAAGTGTTCTTCATCCTGGTATAAAAAAGCTTGTACTTGTGGGAAGGAAGAACGAAGATATTGAAAAGGCAATAAGCAGGCACTACGAAACCGTATATATAACCGGTGACAGGGAAAACCTTGATGAATGCAGGATACTGTCCGAATCAGATGCTGTTGTCATTATTTCCGAAACTGAAAAGAGCAGATATCGCGAAATTAAAGCTCTTGTCAGCATGGCGTCTGACTGGAAAAAGGAAGTCGCAGGAATTATAAACATTTAGGAGCAGAGAGAATTGAAGCTTATTATTCAGATACCTTGTTATAATGAGGCAGAGACCCTCCGTATTGCTTTGGATGATCTTCCGAAGCAGATAGATGGTATAGATGAGATTGAATACCTTATAATTAATGACGGCTCAAAAGATAATACAGTTGAAGTTGCTAAGGAATGGGGCGTGAATTATGTCGTAAATTTCAAGCAGAACAGAGGGCTTGCGAAGGGATTTATGGCGGGAATAGATGCCTGTCTCAGAAACGGTGCGGATATCATCGTAAATACAGATGCTGATGATCAGTACTGCGGAGAAGATATAGAAACGATCGTTAGACCGATAATAAACGGTGAGTCTGATATAGTGATAGGCGCAAGACCTATTGATGAAACTGCAGATTTCAGCCCGATAAAAAAGAAACTTCAGCATTTTGGAAGCTGGGTGGTTCAGAAGGCCAGCGGAACGGATATTCCGGACGCTCCTTCAGGGTTCAGGGCATACAGCAGAGAAGCGGCAATGCAGCTTAATGTGACCAATGCATATACCTATACGCTTGAGACGATCGTACAGGCAGGAAGGAACAGAATTCCTATGACTTCGGTTCCTATCCGTACAAACAGGGAATTACGTCCGAGCAGACTTTTCAGCAGTATGACCGGTTATATAAAGAAGTCGATGATAACCATTCTTCGAAGCTATGTTATGTATAAACCGCTCACATCTTTTATGATTATCGGAACTGTTCCTTTTGTGGCAGGTCTGATCCTTGGCATCAGATTTCTGGTATTCATGGCAATGCATAATGCAATGGGTCATGTACAGAGTCTTATCCTTGCAAGTACCTTGCTGATGCTGGGCTTTATCACATGGCTGATGGGTATCATGGCTGATACGATAGCGTCCAATCGCAAGATACTTGAGGATGTGCAGAAACACGTCAGAAATACTGATTATGAGATTTCAAGATTAAATGATAAAGAATAGTTACTGGTACATTGAATAATAATTAACTGACACATTCACTTGTCTGACTCTGCAGATACTGCGTTGTCGTCAATTGCCGTACTAGAGAATTGTTTCCATACCGTATTTCAGAATCTTCATGCCCATAGAGTCATAGAACCTATGGGCATTTTCATTTAGTGCCCACACATTAAGGGTAAGATTATAAAAACCTGAATTTTTAGCATAGTTTTTTACATATTCAAAGAGACTTTTACCAATGTGCTGTCCTCGTGAATTTTCGTCTACACAGAGGTCGTCAATGTAAAGAGTTTTCATATCCACCAGATTATTGCTTCCATGATGATCTTCAACAACACAGAAAGCATATCCAAGCATATAATTGTTCTCATCTACGAAAACGAATATCGGACGCTCATCATCTTTGATTATTTCTTCTAATTCACCATCATTGTATTTCATACAGTCTTTAATAAAAATATCCGGTCTTCCTGCATTGTGAACATTATTAACCTGAAGCAGGAGTCTTTTTAAGCCTTCCATATCCTTGAGTTCCGCACGACGTATCATGAATAAAACCTCCTCCTAAAATTTGATACCCAAAAGTTTGATTTGATACAGTCTACTTTAACACAATAGTTCGTTAAAGACAAAAAGGAAATTAATCGTCATACAAAGTTTATAAAATATTTACAAATAGTCATAGGGAACACATAGATAATTGGTAAAATTGACATGTACAGAAGTTTGTACACGAATATAATGCTCAAAAACGTGGTGATGCCTATGATGAAAATAATTAAATTGCACAAAAAGTATTTGACGGTTCTTTGCAGTTTCATTTCTGCTACGGCTATTTTATATCTTCTGTCATGGTATTCAACTGATTTCTCAGACTGGCACAGAAAATATATCTTTCCTTTCTGGCAGACAGGTATGTCTTTGACTTCGAATCTGTTTCCTTTTTCAATAGGTGAGATCTTAATTGGAACAGCTGCTGTAGTTCTTATTTTAGCATTGCTCAGCATAATTCTTATGATAATTTCTGCAGTGTTTAAGATGGGACTTCGTTTTCCGGCCAGATATCTTCGGATTGTTCTT
>CAJORC010000189.1 GCA_905236615.1 uncultured Lachnospiraceae bacterium | reverse complement strand
GATAATGCGGCAAAAATAGTACCGTCTACGGCAAGAGGTGCCAACACGCGGGTATTCAGGCTGAGCTGTGAACTTAAGGAAGAGGTTGATGCGGAGATACTGCAGACAACTCTTGATGAGACGATCGAGGAATTTCCTTTTTTTAACTGTGTTCTGCACAGGGGGATATTCTGGTACTATCTAGAAGACAGCGACCTTATGCCGAAGGTTGAGCAGGAGCATAAACACGCCTGCCTGCCGATTTATATTCCGGGAAAGAAAAACCTTCTTTACAGGGTAAATTATTTTGAGAAAAGAATAAACCTTGAGATGTTTCATGTTCTCGCTGACGGAACCGGTGCTTTCATGTTCTTCAAGAGCATAATAACACGATATCTTCAGAGAAAGCACGGGATCGAAGGAGACCTTGTATCAACGGATGAATTTTCGATAGAAGAGAAGAAAGGTGACGCTTTCAATGACTTCTATAGCGAGCAGAAAGGTCTTAAGCAGCTTAAGGAAATGGCATCTGTAAAGGCATATCAGATCAGCGGCGAAATTGATGATAACCTGCTTCCGCATCTGATAGAGGGTACGGTTTCAACATCAAAATTTCTGAAACTGGCGCATAGTTTCAACACAACAGTTGGCGTACTTTGTGCTGCATTGTATATAAAAGCCGTAATACAGGGAATCGAGCGGTCACAGAAGAGACGTCATGTGGTAGTGAGCGTACCGGTCAACCTGAGACAGTTTTTCAAAAGCGGAACAGCCAGGAACTTTTTCGGAGTTATAAATATAGACTACAATTCTGATGAGTATGACGGAGATATGAGTAAACTCATAGCCTTTGTAGATAAAAGCTTTAAAGAAAAGCTATCGCCGGAAAATATAGAGAAGACAATGAATTCCTATGGGGCTTTGGAACGCAATATTGCAATAAAGATGGTGCCGCTTCCGATAAAAGATTTTGTAATAAACTTTTGTGACGGACTTGCAAAAAACGGCATCACAAGTACCATGTCAAATTTAGGACAGATAAAAATGCCGAAAGAAGTTGAAGACTATATCGACCGCTTCAGCGCATTTATGACTGCTTCTTCGCAGCAGGTCTGTGTCTGCACCTTTAAGGACCGTCTGGTCTTTGGTGAAGTTTCACCGTATAAAACACATAAGGTCATGCTGAATTTTTTCAGATGCCTTACTGAACTGGGACTTGAAGTTGAAATAGCAAGTAACGATTATGATCTGCACGATAATTCTGACAAAGCAGCGGGGGAAAAATAATGCAGTACTGCTCAAAATGCAAGGTGAATATAAGAGGAAATAAAAGCTGCTGTCCTTTGTGTCAGGGACGTGTAAGCAGACTTGAAGGCGAAGAAAACAGGGTATTTCCTCTGCTTGATCCACCCAAGATAAGTAATCTCAGTTTTATAAAGATATGCACTTTTATTGCAGTTGCGCTTGAAATAGTATTTATAAGCATAAATATAATGACTCATGGTGTCCATTCGTTTATCGGACCGGTAATTTTAGGAATTGCAGTAGGATGGTTTACAATTCTGACAACCCTCTACTTAAGGAATAACCTTCTGAAGGTAATAACGGGCGAAGTAATAGTTGCGATAATCATTGATGTTTATGTCGATCTGAAAACCGGCTTTTACGGCTGGAGTTTTAACTGGATGATACCATCGACTCTTACAGCCCTGGCGATTGCGACCATAATCATTGCGGCGGTCATGAAGCTCAGACTTGATGAGTATATTTTTTATCTGATACTTGATGTCATACTGGCGCTGCTTCAGATAATTTTTATCTGTAACAATATGAATAAATTTCCGTGGCCTGCAGCTATCAGTATCATGATCTATCTTATCCTGCTGGCAGCGGTTATAATCTTTCGTTTCCGCGACCTTAAAAACGCTTCCGGAAAGATGTTCAATCTATGAATAAAGAATTAAAATCAAAAATAGGCGACTTTGTTGAAAAGACTATTGAGAAAGCGATAATCGATTTCGGCAGGGAAGCAGATGATATTCCGGAAAGTCCTGAACTGATGAAATGGTACAGAGTACCGCTGGAAAGGGGAATGTCCGGTGACGGTTCCGAATATCATATATACCTGAAATTTGGAAATCCGGATAAACTCTGTATATTCCTTTCGGGGGGCGGTGTCGCATGGAATGAATATATGGCGGCAAGACCGGTGACCGGCGGAAAGGTCGCAGCCGGACTTCCGAATTATTATTGGAATAATCTGAGAACTTTTACCCAGATAATGAATATTAATGTCGGGATAACGGAGATAAATACTGAGAAAAATCCCTTCAGTGACTGGAGTTTTGTCGTTATAACTTATGCCACGGGCGATTTTCATATCGGAGATAATGATTATCCATTTAAGAATGAAGACGGAGAGGAAGAGATACTTCATTTTCATGGATATAAGAACTTCCTTGAAAGTATGAAAGTCTCAAAAAAGTATTTTAAGAATCCGGGAAAACTTCTGATAGCCGGAAATTCGGCAGGGGCGTTCGCAGTACCTGCACTTGCGGGAGAAATCGTGGATGATTATTATCCGGAAGCAGAGGAGATAACTCTCTTTTCTGACAGCGGACAGCTTTTATTTGATGGATGGAGGGAGACTGCAGAAAATATATGGAAGGCAAAGGAGAGCTTCTGTGAGCCTATAGAGTCTGATAATATAACGCTTGACTGGTACAGGAATCTTTATAAAAAATACGGAAAGCGCTTCAGATATCTTTATTCAAGTTCGATACACGATTTTGTCCTTTGCTCCTACTATAACGATATCAAAAATAAAAGATATGAGACCGATGAAAAGATCCAAAGGGAGTTTCATATTAAACTGTCAAAAATGATATCGGAACTGAAAGAGATAAATCCGGATTTTAACTTTTTTATAAATGACTGGAGGATTCCTCTGGTAACTATGGGAGGGACAGTACACACAAGTGTACGGGAACGCTATTTTAACGTATTTACCCAAAATGGAACCAAAATGTCTGACTGGCTTTATGATGCAGTAAATGGTAAGACATATGATGTGGGAATGGAATTACTGAGACATTCAGTTAAGAATTAAAAAGACCGTATGTATGGAATTGTTCATTTCATACACACGGTCTTTTAAGATGCGATAAAACTTACTTGAAGAATGCCATATCTCCGCTGAGTTTTTCAGCTACAGTCTTAAGAGAGTCGGCAGAACCGGCAAGTGTGGTAACTGTTGCGGAAAGCTCTTCAACAGCTGCACCGGTAGTCTCGGAGGATGCTGCATTTTCTTCACTGATAGCGGAAAGTGATGACATTGCATCCGAAACAACATTATTGGATTTAACACATGAAGCAACTTCACTGTCGATAGTCTTTATCTTATCAACTGTTGCGGTAATATCATTCAGGATATCGTTAACGCTTGTAACTGTGGTATTGATAACATCCTGCTGATGGTTGTTCTCATTCATTACGGCACTTGCCATTTCAACCGCTGAACGTGACTTTGTAAGAAGAATATCCATTTCTGCACGGATACCGTTTGCAAGGTTGCGGGAATTATCAGCAAGATGACTGATCTCATCAGCAACAACGGCAAATCCCTTACCGGCTTCTCCGGCTCTTGCAGCCTCGATCGAAGCATTAAGGGAAAGGAGATTGGTCTGGGCTGCGATTGAAGCGATCTCTTCGACCTTGCTGTTGATATTGTCTACGGATTCACCGGTAGAGCCGATCTGTGCCGAAATCTGGTCAATGCTCTCACTCATCTTCTGGCTGCTCTTCTGGAGTGCATCGAGACTTTCTGCGGAAGTATTACTTGCATCCTGCATGTTTGTAGCAAGTTCTGACAATTCGTCAGTACCCGTCTGAACTTTCGCTGTTGCGTCGCTGATGCTTTCAACATTTTCTGTTACACTCTGGATCTCATCAGCCTGCTGTGTTGCTCCGGTTGCAATTTCCTGAACTGCGGTTGCAACGCTCTCAGCTGTCTGCGAGATCTGATTAGCTGTTTCTGCAAGGCTTTCGGAGGATTCATTAACATCCTTTGTAGAAACTTTAATATTCGAAATGATCTTGTCCAGAGTTTCGATAACCGAGTTGGTATTACTGATAATCCGGCCGAATTCATCATTTCGGTTAGTAAACTGCGTGATCGGTGAAAATTCTCCTTCGGAAAGCTTTCCGATACTGACATTGAGCACTCTCAGAGGCTTTACAAAGGAATTTGCCATGCTGAGTGATACAAAGACGGCAATGATGAGCATAAGAAGACCGATGCCGATCGTTATGTAAGCACTGCGTCTTGCTGATGCTGTAGTCATGTTAAAGTCCATTGCCGTTACTACAGTCCATCCGGTTGTAGTATCTTTTCTGTAAGCCATAATGAATTTGGTGCCGTTTCTTACTGCTTCATAATGTCCGGAGTCCTTATTGTCAGTTATAAACTGGGAACTGCTAAAGTTCTGGACTTCGTCATTAACGTCGATCTCATAAGATGAATGAGCGATCAGGTCAGCACCTCTGGAAACAACGAAACACTCCTGTCCTTCGGATGCATCTATGTTTGAAAGGAGAAAATCATGTAAAAATGAAAGATCATAAGACTTCTGTACCGTACCGAGAACAGTATTGTCAGTATCTATGATCGGAACAGCAAGAACGACTATTCGTGAACCTGTGGCTTTGGACACGAGGACGTCAGATACTATTTCCTCACCCTTCATGGCATCTTTGAAATAGTCTCTGTCCCCTATATTTACAAGGTCGCCGGAAGTTCTGACGATCTGCTGTCCTGTACCGTCTGATACTACGATATCGTTGGAATCGCCTAAGGATTTATTGAGCTGTATTATATAATTCTGCATTTCATCAAGGTTGCGGTTTTCTGCATTTTTGATAAATTCGATAGTGTATGGACTTTGAGCTACAGCTTCAAGAACGCGGAGATTCTGACCTATGATGGTCTTAAATTCGCTCGCGATTATATTAGTCTGTTTGTCGCTGATGGTTTCGCAGTCAGTTAAAGTCTGCTTCATGGAATTGTTATAGCTTATCAGAAGTGAAACCACAATAGGAACAATACAGATAAGCATCATAACAGTGATCAATTTTGTGCGTACGGTTGCTTTCTTTTCTTTTTTAGCCATAAGATCCTCCTGAAAAATGCAAAAAAGTGTACATTACATATTTCGGCAGAAATCTATATATCATTAGTCTTTATTGACAAGTATTTAGGATAAAATTTCATACATTTTGCCGCTTTTGATGAGAGATTTTTAATATTATCTGTGGTACAATGGATTTCGAGTGTATTTTAAGGGAGATATTTTATGAAGGGAATAAAAAGGCTGTTATTTGTATTGTCTATTTCGCTCTTTGCGCTGGCGGCATTGATCTTTGTGACGTCATTTACCGGTTACAGATATAATGTTCTGACGCATGATATTGACCGTCCGGGAGAGAGCGTCGTTAAGCATATCGGTAATATTTCACTGGTTGAGAACGGTGTTTTTCTTGCGACGTTTCCGGTTAATGCCACATTCTATCCGGATCTGTCATTTCCTCTTGCTTATAATCCTGATAAAACTGTTTCCAAAGTAAATGATTTCGAAGAAATCAGGAATAACATAACGGATGCGATCGACAATCCTTCGAGAAAGGATTTTCAGAGGGCTGTAATTTCAGGAAACGGGCTGTTGTCCGACGACGGACATATATCTGAAAAAGTCAGGATTGATGATCTTGTAAAGGCTATTGAAGAGAATGATTATGACGGGAATTTTGAGCTGTCTGATTATTATGAGGAATCTGATACTGAACAGCTCGAACTTTTCAGGGATTTTTCTTCGAAGATACAGGACTGGAATATCCGCTACACCAATGGAAGATCGATCTCATATAATGATGTCGAATTTGTGGTTTCTGCGAGTGCAAATGCAGCCAATTCCGAAGAAGAACTTATGAAGACAATATCAGTAAGTGAGAATTTCGGAAAGAGTGCGAGAAATGTCATCAACAGTTACGATACTTCCGGAAGTCTTTCATTTAATTTTGTAAAGCACAACGGAGAGGAGACTGTGGTAAAAGGCGGTACATGGGGAAATATCGTTGATACTATCGGTGAATGGGAGGCTGTTCGTGAGCTTGGGGCAAAACTGAGTTCGGAAACCGAGAGAAAACCAATCATGAAAGTTGAAATGGACAATGATAAACTTCCCGATACTTATATTGAAGTGGATAAATCGGAACAGAGAGTTTATTATTATGTTTCCGGTAATTGTACTGTAAGTTCCGACTGTGTGACAGGAAAAAGAGGTGGGAGAGAAACCCCCACGGGAACTTTCTACATAACTGAGAAGAAGAAGGAAAAAGACTTAAAAGGCGCAGATTACATTTCACATGTTCACAGATGGCTCCGCCTCACATGGGCAGGTGTCGGTCTGCATGACGCAACATGGAGAAGCCGCTTTGGAGGAAATATATGGAGAACCGGCGGCTCACACGGCTGCATAAATCTTCCCAAGAATTTTGCATATCAGCTTTATGATATGGTTGATAGCGGAACCTGTGTAATAGTGTATTAAAATAGGACGGTTCCCCGGTTTCAAAACTGAAACCGGGGAATCGTCCTTCCTCATTCTGTTTATTTTTCTCTTAAATGTTCGATTCCGACAGAAAGAATCTCTCTTACATGCTCATCTGCAAGGAAGTAAACGATTTCTTTGCCCTGACGGAGATTTCCGACAAGACGTGAAGTTTTAAGTATCCTTAACTGGTGAGATACCGCAGACGCAGTCATTCCAAGACGTTCCGCGATATCCCCGACGATCATTTTTCCGTCTAAAAGACAAAAGAGTATCCTTATTCTTGTTGAGTCTCCGAAAACATGGAAAAACTCGGCAAGGTCATAAAGTTCGTCTTCATTTGCTTTTTTTATATTTGTATCCATATTATTATCCTTATTAAATGATGTTTCTTTTTATATGTAGAGCTCTCACTGAATTCAGGACGGCAAGGACCATGACACCGACATCGGCAAAAACGGCAAGCCACATATTTGCGATGCCGACCGCACCGAGGAGCAGGCAGATACCCTTAACTGCCAGTGAAAAAACGATGTTCTCCCTGACTATCCGCAGGCATTTTTTTGAAATCTTAATGGCAAGAGGTATTTTTAACGGATCATCATCCATGAGTACAACGTCTGCAGCTTCGATCGCGGCGTCGCTTCCCAATGCACCCATTGCGATACCTATATCGGAACGCGCTAAGACAGGAGCATCATTTATTCCATCGCCAACAAAGGCAAGAACTTCTGAGGGATCAGCCTTCTGACTCAGAAGTTTTTCAAGTTCATTTACCTTATCAGCCGGTAAAAGTTCGCTTACATAAGAGTCTGTCTTTATGGCAGAGGCAATCTTAGCGGCAATATTCTCTGCATCTCCCGTAAGCATGACGGTTTTTTTGATACCTGTTTTATGAAGTAATTCTATAGCCTTTGCAGAATTTTCTTTCAGCTGGTCAGAGATAACTATGTGACCGAGGTACTCTTTTTCGGCAGCAACGTGGATGATGGTGCCGACGCTGTGACATGGAAGATAATCAATACCGATGAGCTCCATAAGCTTTCCGTTTCCGACGGCAATCCTTTTTCCGTCAACCGTACCGAGTATTCCCTTTCCGCTGATTTCTTCGATATCTGTAACTTCACTGCGGTTTATGTCTTCTCCGTAAGAGCGTATCAGGCTTTCAGCGATGGGGTGGGAAGATGAACTTTCAACCAGAGCGGCATAACGCAGAAGTTCTTTTTCTTCAATAGGAGAATGATGTATTGCGTCTACCTCAAAAACACCTTTTGTAAGCGTTCCTGTTTTATCAAATGCGATATACTTTGTGTTTGAGAGAATTTCCATGTAATTTGAACCTTTGACGAGAATACCGTTGCGGCTTGCCGAGCCG
>CAJORC010000188.1 GCA_905236615.1 uncultured Lachnospiraceae bacterium | reverse complement strand
TATAAGGTAGAGCGCAAAATTCTTCTTCTCTTCTTCATATTTTCTGACGAATTCTTTTCTTACAATCCTTTCAAAACCTCTCCGGTTATAAAGTCCCGTCAGATGGTCGGATATCGAGAGTCTTTCCAGCTTATTCTGATTTGCAAGTGTCTCGGTGATATCTTTAAAATAACCTACTACGCCAACGATTTTTCCATCAATCCTATAAGGCAGTTTGTAATATGTCAGTGTCCGCGCTTTTCCGCCGACTTTACAGCTTATATGAGCATCCGTTATGATCATTCCCTTATTTATGACATCAAGTTCATCTTTAATGATTTTTTCCGGAAAATCGAACCTGCCTGCTTCCTCGATCCTTTTTCCTTTAATGTCATAAATTGAATTATGCCCGAAATACTTAAGGTACTGATTATTTGCACCTACAAAGCGCCGTTCTCTGTCTTTCCAGAAAATTCCCACCGGAAGTGAATCCACTATGCTGTCGATGACTATTCTGAGTCTGTCTCCGTTTCCTTCAGATTTTATTTCATCTTTTTCGGAATACTTATCCATCAGAACCGCTATTTCTTTATTTGTCTCTTTTACGCATACGAGTATCTGGTGTTTCTTATCAATATCCACAAGAGAAATATTTATCGTTTTCCATACATAAAGGTCATTTATATTTTTTATCCTGAAGAAACCCGAGATGATCTGAGGTTTTACCTTAAGTATTCTGTCTTCAACCGTTTCAAAATTCATAAAACTGAGGAAACTCTCTTTATCTTCAGGAAAAACTTTTTTATCTGCTATGATCTTTATTATTTCTCTCGAAGTCCTTCCACGACGATCTATATGGAGTCTGCTGTCATAGAGATAGATGTTTTCATAGTATTCATTATGAATTCCATAGAGGTCAACACATTCATAGAACGAAAATACATGTCTGCTTATTGTGCCAAGCTCTCTGTCATAACCCTCATTGAAATAATTGGACATTATCTTTAACGAGACAAGATATGCATCCCATCCCGAAATAGTATCTTCATAAATATGCTTTATCTTCATATTTACGATTTTACCATTGTCTATATAATCCATGCTTTCCAATGAATGGTCTTTTTTGCTCTGCTCACAGATATCCCAGAAATGCCTTTGCTCTATCCAGTGCCATTCCGCTTCATTATTGATAAGCCTTTCGTCGATCAGCATGTCTTCATTGCCGTGTATCTTTATCTCTTCACGATAGTCTTTGTTCGAATAGACATAATGCCACTTCCCATCCTTTACCACACCTATCGCAAGAGGCAGCGGGCTTTCGTCCACATGATTTTCGATATTCTGAAGCGGGTTCTGCTTTAATATATCCACAAGACCGAGATATTCATAGAAATGGCGTTCTTCAGGACTTTCAAGTTCATACCCTTCATCCTGCATTGCTTTCACACCTTCCAAAAATGGCAGCGGGCATCCGATCAGGTATCCCTGTATCATCTCGCAGCCTATCGATCTGAGGAAATCAAGCTGCTCCTGTGTCTCGACACCTTCAGCAAGCGTATGGATATTTAAGTTTTTTACCATCGAAACCAGATGTTTTAATATGATCTTTCCGTTATCATTTGTATCGAATCCGGCCAGAAAATCCATATCTATTTTTACCAGATCAACTTCAAAGTTTTTCAGGATGTTCAATGCCGTATAGCTGCTGCCAAAGTCATCCATCCAGATGATATAGCCCTTTTCCCGGAGTCTGGTGATCTGATTCATTATATAACTTGCATTATTTATTACGGCACTTTCCGTAATCTCAAAATAGAACATATCTTTAGGGCAGTCGTACTTTTTCATGATATCTTCTATAAATGAAGCCATATCAAGTACTTCAAAATCCCTTCTGGAAAGATTTATCGCAACCGGAATAACTGTCTCGTTTTTTCTGGTCATCCATTTGTATCTCTTGAACACTTCTTCCATTACCATTTTATCCACTTTATGGATAACATGATATTCTTCAAGAACCGGAATGAAATCGTTCGGATACAGAGTTCCATTATTTGGATCCACCCAGCGGATAACAGCTTCCCACGCACATATTTTACCCGTTAAGGTTCTTATTATAGGCTGATAGTATACCTGCAGATACTTTTTTTCTATAGCTTCGTCAAGCCGGTCAAGTAAGCTCTGTTTATACTTTAAGCCTCCTTCCAGTTCGCTGTCATAAAACTTATATTCACTTTCGTAGTTCTTCTTGATGCTTATGCATGCCATTCTGGCCCTGTCGCAGCATTTTATGACGTTCTTTTCGCTTTTGTCGAAGACATAGATTCCTGCTTTCAGCTCGATATTGATATTTTTCTGGTAGGATTTTATTTTTTCACGGATCAGTTTTATTTTCGATATGATATTTGTCGAATTTACGCACACCACAAAATGATCTCCCGAAAATCTTGAGACCAGTTGTCCGGGAAATACCTCGCTTATCGACGATCCTATTGACTTTAATAATTCATCGCCTTTTTCAAAGCCGTAATTGGCGTTAAATATTTTGAAATTATAGATATCAAAAAATATAAAGGCAAATTCTTTTTCTCCGTTATAATTATTTATCCGCTCCTGTGCATGTCTGTAAAAGACCTGTTTCCCCATCAGACCTGTCAGCTCATCCACAGTATTTATTATCCCCTTGTAATCATCCATATCTGTTATTCCTTATTCTTATGTAATTTAAATTAGTAATAACATAATACTTCATGATAATTCTATCGCCTGCATTGGCATGTGTCAAAAAAAAGACTATTTAAGTCAAGGGGACGGGGTTCACCCTACTGCAAGCATGATTTTTACAATTTCCTTATCGGTATCTTTCATTCCTTCTCTTCCGAGTTTTCCGACATTATCTATCGTTGCTTCAACGTCTTTATTTACTATTCCTTCTCCTTTTTTAAATTCCTGTCCGTTTTTGTACATATTATAGCCTAGGATTCCTGCCTCCACGCTGGATGCGATTTTAGCTGCACAGGAAGGCTTTGCCCCATCACAGATGATCCCGGATACTATAGCGAGTGAATTTACAAGTGTATGT
>CAJORC010000187.1 GCA_905236615.1 uncultured Lachnospiraceae bacterium | reverse complement strand
GCCGCCGGCAGCGACTACTATCTGTCCTGAATCATAGAGTGTCCTGATGGCTTCGATCTCAACTATCTCAATAGGCTTAGGAGCTGCAACAACTCTCAGGTATCCCTTGCCGGGATCTTCTTTGGTAAAATTGCCCTTTCTCTCCTCCATGCTGGCTTCTTCAGCCGTCATGTGCCTTCCGATAACCTTTGTAGGCTCATAGAAAGCCTCATCATAAGGGTCAACGGTAACCTGTGTAAGAATGGTTGCCACACTTTTTGAAATTCCTCTTGAAAGGAGCTCTGCCTTAAGGGAATTCTGTATATCATAGCCTACATAACCCTGGCTCATTGCCGAGCAGACACACATTGCAGCAGGCGAATAGTCGGGATAAGTCCTCCTGAGCTCAGTCATTGCCTTATGTATCATGGATACCTGCGGTCTGTTTGAATGGGTGATCGCAAGGTCATACCCTTCTTCAACAAGATCTGCAAGTGACTTTGCAGCCTTTCTTACCGCATTAAGCTGTTCATTAGTCGTATATCCTAAAGCCTTATGTCCAAGTGACACTACTGCCTTGATATTAGCCATTTCTGTCTATGCCTCCGTCTGCTCTACAGATTATTTTTAACTATAATATATCATATTTATAAGATATTTTTCTTTATTTTTCAAAAAATCCTGCAATTCCCGCGATCACAGCACCTATATATACGAAAAAGTCCGAAATATTGTAAACATATTTACCTATCGGGATATAATCCACAACATATTTCTTTCTTATCCTGTCTGCGCTGTTACTGATTGCTCCGCCCAGACAGATGCTCCATCCGAATTTTTTAACAATTGACGCCGGACCGTCTTCTTTGGCAATTGCTATATATACAGCTATCGCGGCTGTAAAGAACGCAGAAACCGACATCACCAGTTTGGGATTTTCCTTCATCTTACTTCCGGCAAACCCGGAGTTTTTTACAATTCTGAAAGTCTTCCTGCGCTCAATAACTTCCTTAAAGATCAGATCTGATGCCGCAAGCAGGACTGAAATCAGATAAAATCCGGCTTTTCTCACTCATCAGCTCCTGTTCCGGGCTCTTCTGCCTTTTCAAGCTTGACAACGCCCCTGAGATCGATTATCGGACCGCCTTTTTTGTCTATATATTCTTTGGTTATGGTAACCCTGCCAATGTTCGGGTCTCTCGGTACCTCAAACATTATATCAAGCATGAAATCCTCTATGATGGAACGCAGTGCTCTCGCACCCGTATCCTTCTCCATTGCAAGCTTGGCTATGGAATAAAGTGCCTCATCCGTAAATTTAAGCTGAACCTCATCCATCTCCAGAAGTTTCTCATACTGACGGATGATAGCATTTTTAGGCTCTCTTAAGATCTTCACGTACATATCTTCCGTAAGACCTTCCATAGGACAGAGTATGGGAAGTCGTCCTATAAATTCGGGGATCATTCCGAATTTGCGGATATCTTCCACCGTTACTTTTTTAAGAATATTCTTTTCCTTGTCCCAACGGTCCTTAAGCTCGGAATTAAATCCTATCGAGGTTTCCTTTGTAAGCCTCTGTCTGATTATCTCATCAAGATCGGGGAAAGCTCCTCCGCAGATAAAAAGGATATTCTTTGTATTTACAGTCTCCAGGGGAACCATAGCATTCTTGGAGTTTGCACCAACGGGAACCTCCACTTCCGCACCTTCAAGAAGTTTAAGCATTCCCTGCTGTACGCTCTCGCCGCTAACATCCCTGCTGTTGGTGTTCTTCTTCTTTGCGATCTTGTCGATCTCATCTACAAAGATAATTCCGCACTGTGCTCTTGCAACATCATTGTCTGCCGCTGCAAGAAGCTTGGAGATGACCGACTCTATATCATCACCGATATATCCCGCCTCGGTAAGTGATGTGGCATCAGCTATGGCAAGCGGTACGTTCAAGAGCTTTGCAAGCGTCTTTACCAGATAAGTCTTACCGCATCCGGTAGGTCCCATAAGAAGGATATTTGACTTATCTATCTCCACACCGTTATCACCGTTAAGGTCTGCCTGCACCCTCTTATAATGATTGTAAACAGCCACAGAGATCACTTTTTTCGCATAATCCTGTCCCACTACATATTCATCAAGCATTTCCTTGAGCTTATGGGGCTGTGGTATATTCTTAAAGTCAAATTCTTTCTTTATGCTGTCCTTAGAAGCCTTCTTTACGCGCTTGTTCCCGGACATTCCTCCGCCCATATCCGACCAGTTTACAAACTGGATATTAGGAAAACCGGGGATACCGAATCCGGTATTTTTCTTTCCTTCAGCTTTCTTTTCGTCGGTTTTTTCTTCTTTCTTCTCCTCCGGTTTTTCTTCTGCCTTCTTCTCGGAGATTTCTGTCGGGTTATCGCTGTTTTCAGCCTTCTCGACGTTACTGCTGTCTGTATTTTTAGCTGCTTCAGCCTCCATTATTTTTGATATATCAAAAGGCGGCTGTTGAAAAGCCTGTTTCTGAAAGTCTGCCATGGCCTGTCCGTAAATAGAACTCAGATCCATCTGGCTCATTTTATCCATAGTGGTTCTCAGGCAGTCACTGCACACACAGATATTATTCGGAAAATGGAACATCTTTCCGGCATTGCTTTCAGTCCTTCTGCACATATAGCAGACATCTTCATATTCCTTTTCGTCTTTATCGCCCATATTTTTATTTTATTCCTTTCAAAATAAACACACTAAAACTATTTTATCATAACATAAGAGGGACGGTTTGTCACACCGTCCCTCTTAAAAGTTTATAAAGAGTTATATGTTACTGTTCACACAGCTCTGCGCACTTGCTGCGCTGAGCGTAAGAAAGCATAACGCAGGAAATATGGATTTGCCCCATTGCCGAAG
>CAJORC010000186.1 GCA_905236615.1 uncultured Lachnospiraceae bacterium | reverse complement strand
CGAAGTGACGGAGTCAGAGTCCGTTGCCTTACCGCTTGGCGATAGCCCATTGACTTGCAACGAAGATGATTATACTCGTATTCTTTTTAAAATGCAAGTACTTTTTTTAATTTTTTTAAATTTTTTTATTTTCAGCCCCAAAAATCATTCTCAGACTTTCCAAAAAGCAGGTCCGGCAAGATGCCCGACCTGCTTTGCCAATCAATCATTATCCTATTTTAATCTGACCAGAATATCATAAATTGCTTCATGAAGTCTGTCTATTTCTGCCTGTGTCAAATCAAGTTCTTTCAGAAGTCTCACCGGGATATTCCTTGCCTGCTCCTTAAGAGCGATTCCCTCTTCCGTGATCTTCACAAGAAGATTTCTCTCATCTGCAGTAGACCTTTTCCTTGTAATATATCCCTTGAGTTCAAGTTTCTTCAGCAGAGGTGTCAGCGTTCCCGAATCAAGGTAAAGCCTCTCTCCCAGCTCCTTGACGTTGGTCTCCTTCTTCTCCCATAAAACTATCATCGTGATGTACTGCGTGTAAGTCAGTCCCAGTTCATCCAAAAATGGTTTATATTTCCGGACCATTTCTTTTGAACACGCATAAAGTGGAAAGCATAGCTGCTCCTCTATCCTGATACTGTCAGTATTAACATTATCCATTTTACACCCCGCCCCATAAATACCTTTGCTTACATTGAAGGCAGCCAATCTTTATTCCGGACTGACTGCCTGCAATTGTTCACAATTAAATTATAAGACACACGGGCTCAAAATCAAGTTTTTTATAGCGTGCAAACGCTGCTTTACTCTTCTGCAGCCTTTAATTTCGCCGCTATCAGTTCTTTCAGGTCACGAGCCTTGTCTTTAAGCCGCGCACCGGCATTGGGATTCGTGATAACCTGAGATACAAATCTTGCAGCAATGTCATTCTTGTCAAGTTCATAAGCAAGAGCTGCCAAAAGCAGATACAGAGTCGTCTGCTCCATTCCGGCGATAGGAAAATCCTCCATTTTCAGAGCGCCCACAAAGCCTTCATAGGCAAGCGTAAGCGCTTCCTTCTCATCATCCTTGCACGCTTTGAGCTGTTCCTGATAATCTGCCGCAGACTGGTCAAGAGTCTCCGCCTTGCCGCGAAGCAGCCATGCCATTCTAAGACATGTGTAGGCCTTTTCCGAGTCCTTCGACTGTTTTGCAATACAGCAGGCAACAGCAAGCTGATAACGCATAAGAGCGTCATCGTAGCTGTACTCTCCCTCCGGTTCCTTGTAGGTTACCGGCTTTGGAAGACTCTCTTCCACCATCTTCTTCTGTTTGTCATATATTCCCTTGAAATAACTCTCAACGGCAGCATAACTGCAGTTTGGGCAGACAAGTACTCCATACTTGAGCTGATCAAGCTGCTCGTACTTAGGTCTGAGATCTATATCCTGACCGATCATTCTTACTCTTCCGGCTTTTACACCCCTGTTCTTAAACTTCGTTGAACAGACCGGACATTCATGTGTCTTATCAATAAGATAATCCATCTCATTTCTCTTCTTCACTACCGGCGCTTCTTCAGCCTTAGCTGCCGGAGCAGCTTCTTTTTTCTCCGCTGTGAAGAGATTATCCTTCGACACATTGTTCATACCCATTTTTTCAAGCCCCGAAAAAAGTCCCATAAGTTTTCTCCTTTTTAATTACTTCGTTACTGCGCTGTCGGAAGTTTAAACGAGCTCTTCAGTGAAACTATGCGGTTAAATACAGGTGCTCCCGGTTTTGAATCCTTTGCATCCGCAACAAAAAATCCGTTCCGCACAAACTGAAAGCTGTCATACGCCTTAGCCTCAGCAAGTTCCGGTTCCACATAACAATCATTTATAAGTTCAAGAGAATTAGGGTTAACATTTACGTTGCCCTCTTCATCATAAACTTCCTTTTCTTCATCGATAAGGCTTTCATAAAGTCTTGCTGTCACCCTCACAGCAGTATCAGCCTTAACCCAGTGTATCGTACCTTTTACTTTTCTTCCCGTAAAACCAGTCCCCTGTTTGGTCTCCGGATCATAGGTACAATGTACTGCAGTAATATTACCGTTTTCATCCTTGTCAAAACCGACACACTTTACAAAATAGGCATGCATAAGTCTGACTTCATTTCCCGGGAAAAGCCTGAAATACTTCTTCGGCGGCTCTTCCATAAAGTCCTCACGCTCTATATAAAGTTCACGTCCGAAAGGAATCTTACGGTTTCCAAGTTCCTCATTTTCCGGATTGTTGACTGCATCAAGCATCTCAGTCTGCCCTTCCGGATAATTATCGATAATAAGCTTAAGCGGATGGAGTACCGCCATAAGTCTCTTGGCTTTTGGCTTAAGGTCTTCCCTGACACAGTACTCGAGCAGATCCATTTCCGATGTTGACTGGGATTTGGAAATACCGCTGAGCTCAACAAACATCCTTATTGACTCAGGTGTGTATCCCCTTCTTCTAAGCCCTGCTATAGAAACAAGTCTGGGATCATCCCATCCGTCAACGGTTCCGTTCTCAACAAGCTTCTTTATATAT